>JASLBZ010000077.1 GCA_030146285.1 Neisseriaceae bacterium
CCAGGAACAGACAATCCAACCACATCTTTGGGTAAAGATTCTACTGCTTTAACGGCATCTAAAGGCATGTGGCCTACCAAAATTTTGCCATTGAATTTGGCTGTGTGGCAGCTGACTAATTCATCAGGAACATGGTTGTCATGGTTAAATTGGTTGAGTTCATCACCTTCTAGCACAATGGTTTTAACTTCGTAGCCATTTTTTTGCATGGCTTCGCCCCATGCACCACAGCAGCCGCAGGTGGCTGTTTTATAAAGTTCAATGGTGTTGCTTTGCGCTTGGGCAGCAGAGGGGTTGCCCAGCAGTGCAATAGCAACAGCGCCTGTACCAATTGCCATGATGCCCAAACTTAGCCATTTTTTATTCATGATGTTTCCTTGCCTTTGCACAGCATTGTGTGAATGTTATCAATGCACAATAGTGTAAAGTTTTACCTTGGGTTAAGGTCAAGAAAGTGGTGTTAATTTAACGGTATGCCATATTGTGAGCACGCAAATCAAACAACAAGATTTCCGCATGCTCAGCATCACTAAAATCCAGGTTTTGTGCTTGTACAATCTTCACACCATCACCGGCATGCACTGTTTTACCATTGATTTTCAGGCTACCTGTAATTACGTGAACATAAGCATAGCGATTGTCTTGAACCGTAAAGCTCATGTCTTGGGTACCATCCAATACATTGGCGTAAACAAAACAGTCTTGTTGAATTTGCAATGATTGGTCTTGGGCATCAGGAGATAAAATTAAACGCCATTGGTTTAATTTGTCCGCATGGCTGATGTGTTTTTGCTGATAGCGTGGCGTCAGGTTTTTTTGACAAGGTACAATCCAAATCTGTAAAAAATGCACAGCATGATGGTCACTGTGATTGAATTCACTGTGGTCAATGCCTGTACCAGCACTCATGATTTGCACATCACCTGCTTGAATGATTGCACCAGTACCCATGGAATCTTTGTGCGCCAATTCGCCACTTAAAACATAGGAAAAAATCTCCATGTCTTGGTGTGAATGCATTCCAAAGCCCATGGCAGGAGCGACTCTATCTTCATTAATCACCAATAAATCTGAAAATCCGTTTTCATCAGGATGGTGGTAATTGGCAAATGAAAAAGTATGGGCAGAGTTTAACCAACCAAGATCAGCAAAACCTCGATCTTGTGCTTTTCTAATACGGAACATGGTGTTTCTTTCAAGAAGGATGGCAGGGTTTTATGTTAACAAAAGCTAATGCTTTAATAAAATGAATTAATTTTTAATTATGTATTAATAAAAATAATATATTTGCTTGTATTATTAAAAGAGTTCAGGCGATGCTGATGAGATTGAACATTCGTATTTCGATTGTAGACAATGGTTTTCTGCTTAATTCTACTCTGTAGTAGAATGGCAAACATCACATTTGTTTGCTTGATACACACATGTTTAGAAAAGAGGTTGTTATGCAGGGCGCACCATTAGAAGCAAAATTTACAGAAGAAACGGTATTGTGGGTCAAACACCATACAAAACGGTTATTAACCTTTGCCATGACTCGTCCTGAAGCATTTCGTTTTAGTGCTGGGCAATTTGCACGTTTGGGTTTTCGAGATGGCGAAGGGTATATTTGGCGCGCGTATTCAATAGTCTCTGCTGAATATGAAGAAACATTGGAATTTTTTGTGGTGTTGATTGAAGATGGTCCCATGAGTCAGTTATTCGCAGATATTCAAGCAGGCGATGGGATTTTATTGGATAAAACAGCCACTGGGTTTTTATTGCCAGAACGCTTTGCTGATGGCGAAGATTTGGTCATGCTCAGTACTGGTTCAGGCATTGCACCATTTTTATCAATGTTACAACAGCCTGCGGTTTGGCAACAATTTAAACGCATTGCTTTGGTGCATTCGGTCAGCTTCGCTGATGAGTTGATTTTTAATGAACGGGTGGCCAGTTGGCATGATCATCCATTGGTAGAAGCGTATTTTCCCAATTTGCAATTTGTTCCTGTGCTCACGCGCGATACAGTCGAAGGTGTTTTGCACGCAAGATTACCAGAATTATTAAAAACAGGTAGCTTGGCTAAAAAGTTGGGCTGGGATTTTGATGTCAAAACAACGCGATTTTTATTGTGTGGCAACCCAGGTATGGTCAAGGACACGTTTGCGACGCTATTGGCCATGGGTTTTACCATGCACCGCAATCGTGTTCCAGGACAAATTATTATGGAAAATGGCTTTTGAGTTGGGTATTAATCATTTGAAGCGAAGCCATATAAGCGCTCTGCATTGGCATGCATCATGTCATGCAGTTCGCTTTCAGAAACATGCATGTTTTTGCTAAACCATAACATGCTGTTTTTAAAGCTGCTTTGGTCTTGATAGTCTACAAAAGGCCAGTCTGAACCCCAAAGTAAACGACTTGGACCAATCGCCTTCATTAAGGCCATGGCAAAAGCAATGCTTAATTCAATATTGGCTTGGTGTGACAAGGTCGCTTGGTAAAAGCCAGATACATTGAACCACAAATTGCTTTCATCAAAACAAGTGGCCAGCATGGATTGAAATGGCAAGCCATGAATGCCTTCAAGAATATTAGGTTGTCCTAAGGCTTCTACGATAACTTGGATGCGCCGTGTTGATAAGTAACGCAAACTTTTGGTCAGGCCATGATCAACTCTCTGGTGCAAAGACAAATGCAGTTTAAGTATTTCTAGGTTTTCCAATAAGCGTTGGTAAGCTAAGGAGTGCCAGTCAACAGACGATTCTTGAGGTATATGAACGCGAACGCCAACAACACCACTGGCTTGTAATTGTTGCAAGTCATGGAGGCTTGTTGTGGGCTCAACCATCACAAAACCACGTAAACGTTTAGGGTGTTTCTTTAATGCATCCAATAACAAATGGTTATCATGTTTAAATGGGATGGGTTGTAACAAAACAGCGCATTCTATGTTATTGTCATTTAGAGTGGTCATGTATTGGTTGACCAAGCCAGAGACAATGGTGTGCGTGGTTTTGGGGCTAAATAGTTGTGCTTGTGCGTCAATCATGTGCTAATTCAAATAAAATGAAAAATAGCCATTAGATAGTTTATCTTAATGGGGTGTGTGGGTGCCTGAATTGGGTGTTTTTGTTATTTTTAAAATATATGTAAAGTATTCAATAACAATAATCCAAATACTTTGTCACTGACTGCAGTTTTAATAGTTAGATTATAACGTATCTCTGTAGTCATATAGTGTTTTTTTATGATAAAAAATATTATTTATAGGGTATATTTTGATAGATTGATGCAAGCTTGTTTTAAGTTGATTTAATATCTAGATAGTATTTTTCAATATATTTGATTATCAGATATTGATATACCTGATTTATTTGGGGGTGTTAACGTGAATGGTATTTTGGTTCGGTGGATTGACCAAAAACAACCAATTGAATAACAAAATGGAATGCCTTGATGGGCATTGATTGGCGGCCTGAAAATTAAAAGCACATTGGGTGTATGATAATGCTTTTGAAAATGATGGTGCGTAAGGGGAAAAGTATGGGTGTTGGACATTATGAAAACTTTCCAGTTGGCTCAATTTTGTTGCCTAAGAAATTGCGCAAACCAGTGCATGCTATTTATCATTTCGCACGCACAGCAGATGATTTTGCTGATGAAGGGGACGATGCTGCAGAAGTTCGTTTACACAAATTAGATGCCTTAGCCAAAGAGTTAGATTTGATTCGCGAAGGCAAAGAACCCACCATGGCATTAATGCAGCGCTTACAAAAAGAAGCGATTCATCCTTTTTCCTTAGATCTTGAACCTTTTTATGATTTGCTGTCAGCTTTTAAGCAAGACGTGGAAAAAGTACGATATGAGTCATTTGCCGAGCTTATTGATTATGCGCGCCGCTCAGCCAATCCCGTAGGGCGTTTGTTATTGCAACTTTATGGTGTCAGTGATACCAAGTCGCTGGCCCAAAGTGATGGAATTTGTACGGCTTTGCAATTGATTAATTTTTGGCAAGATGTGGCTGTGGATTGGAACAAAGGGCGGGTTTACATCCCACAAGAAGATTTATTGAAATACGGTGTGAGCGAAGAGCAAATTGCCGCAGGAAAAGTGGATTTTGCTTTTCAACGCTTGATGGCTTATGAATGTGAGCGCACCCACAAAATGCTAAAAGCAGGCTCACCTTTGGTGCATGCTTTACCTGGCCGATTGGGATTTGAATTGCGGTTAATTGTTCTGGGTGGACAGCGAATTTTGCATAAGCTAGATGTCGCAAAATACGATGTTTACAAGAAGCGTCCTGTATTGAAACTGAAAGATTGGTGGGTTATTTTCAAGCGTGCCATTCAGAAAAAATAAAGACACATTAGATTCTGTATTTTTTGGATAAAATCATTGAGAAAAATGGATGCAGTGTTTAAGATGACATGATTTCAAAATTAATAAATCCGTCATATAAGGAGTAGGTTGTGAGTTTTTATCAACGTCATTTTTTAAAGCTAATTGATTTTACCGGCAGTGAAATTCAACAATTATTGGCTTTGGCAGCAAAATTAAAAGCCGATAAAAAAGCTGGAAAAGAAGTTCAATATTTAAAAGGCAAAAACATTGCGTTGATTTTTGAGAAAGCCTCAACCCGAACCCGCTGCTCTTTTGAAGTTGCTTCACATGATCAAGGTGCGTCGACTACTTATTTAGGGCCATCTGGCAGTCAAATTGGTCAAAAAGAAAGCATGAAAGACACTGCACGTGTTTTAGGACGTATGTATGATGGCATTGAATACCGTGGTTTTGGTCAACAGATTGTAGAAGAATTGGCAGCTTACGCTGGTGTGCCTGTCTTCAATGGTTTAACCGATGAATTTCACCCAACGCAAATGCTGGCCGATGTGTTGACCATGATGGAGCACAGCGACAAAGCTTTAACTGATATTAGTTATGCGTATCTGGGTGATGCTCGCAACAATATGGGCAACTCTTTGCTTGTGGTCGGCGCTTTATTGGGCATGGACGTGCGTATTGCAGCACCAAAACATTTGTGGCCTGAAGACGCTTGGGTAGCGCGTTGCCAAGACGTTGCCAAAGAAACCGGTGCCCGCATCTTGTTAACCGAATCACCTGCTGAGGCTGTGCTTCATGTGGATTATATTCACACCGATGTGTGGGTATCGATGGGTGAGCCTGAGTCTGTATGGGCTGAGCGCATTGAGTTACTAACACCTTACCAGGTGAACCAAGCATTATTGGATGCCAGTAAAAACAGCAATGTAAAATTTATGCATTGTTTACCCGCTTTTCACAACAAAGAAACGAAGGTAGGACAATGGATTTTTGATACCTTTGGTTTGGATGGCGTAGAAGTGACTGAAGAAGTCTTTGAAGGCAAGCATTCAATCGTTTTTGATCAAGCCGAAAACCGCATGCACACCATCAAGGCGATTTTGGTGGCCATGCTGGCAAAAGATGCTCCCATCGAAGCTTAAATATGGGTTTATTTTGTTAAGTAACTTAAATATAGATTAAATGCAGTTAATAATTAGGCAATGTGTTCGCTTTTTACATCCGTTTCGGGTAGCTTGACGACGACATCAATTGAGTAAAACGTTTATTGCCTGCGGGTAATATGCGTATTTAGGAGACAGCATGAAAAAATTAACACTGGCTGCATTGGTTGCAGTTGCTGCATTGGCAGCTTGCGCACAACCGCAACAAGCAAAAAACACCACTGAAATTGGTGGTGAATGGGTATTGACCACTTTGGATGGACAAGATGTTCGCGGTGCTGTTAAAGCAAACAAAACCATGAATATTGATACCCAAGAAAAACGTTTTAATGCGACTGTTGGCTGCAATAATTTGTTTGGTGGCGTAGCCATTGCTGATGGTCAAATGCAATTTGGAAATATAGCCTCTACCATGATGGCTTGTGAAGCCAGTGCCATGCAAATGGATCAAAATGTGAGTGCAAGTTTAGGTAAGACCCAGTCATATCAAGTTCAAGGCAATGTATTGCGTCTGCTTGATGAGGCAGGTAAAGAAGCGTCTCGTTGGGAACGCAAATAACATTGAGCTAGGCTCTATTCAAAAAAAAAGACGACCGGTGAGTCGTCTTTTTTTGTATGAATGTTGTCAGGTTAAACTGTTTTTAGCTTATTGGTGTTGCTTTCTTTTTTGTATTTCACAATATTAAGTCCAATTAAACTTAAAACAATGACAGTGCCCACAATGTCGGTCAATGTTTCTGGAACCACCATCATCAAAGCGCCTGCTGCTAAAAATATTCTGGTTAAAACGGCCATACGGGTTTTGTAATATCCTTCAATCGCAGCACTTAAAGCGACAATTCCGATAAAAGATGTCACACCCACAATCAAAATGCTGCTGATGGGAGGGAAAGCGAATGTTTTGGCTGTGGTCATGATGCCTGTTGTATCAATCATCATGAGTGCTGGGTTATATACAAAAATAAATGGCACGATAAAACCAGCTAATGAGAGTTTTAAAGATTGAAAGCCCGTTTTCATGGGGTCTCCACCAGCAATACCAGCGCCTGCAAAAGCAGCCAATGCCACAGGAGGGGTGATGTTGGCAAACAAACCAAAATAAAAAACAAACATGTGCGCCACCAAAATAGGAATGTCAAAGTTATTGGCCAGTGCAGGAGCCGCCATGGTGGCTGTAATAATATAAGCCGGAATAGAGGGCAGTCCCATGCCCAAAACCATCGAGGCAGCCATGGTCAGTAGTAAGGTGATGAAAAGAGAGCCTGCACCAATACTAATAATCGATGAAGTCATCACCGCACCGAAGCTGGTTAAACTCACCACTCCAATAATAATCCCGACCACAGCACAAGCGGCCATCACTGACAAAGATTGTTTGGCACCATCGGACATGGCATCAAAAATATCTTTAATGGACATGCGGGTGTTTTTCCTAAATCCAGCGACCACGACAGAAAGAGCAATGGTGTAAACGGCAGCATAACTGACAGGCACGTTTTTAAACAAAAAATACACCAAAGCGAAAATAGGCAAAATCAAATGGCCACGTTCTTTTAAAACTTCTTTAACTTTGGGTAAGTCTGCTTTGGGGATGCCTTTTAAATTATCCTTGCCTGCTCGAAAATGCACTTGTGCAATTACCCCAAGATAATACAAAACAGCGGGTAAAAAAGCAGCCAGCGCAATGGTGCTGTATTTTACACCTGTGGTTTCAGCCATAATGAAGGCACTTGCCCCCATAATCGGTGGCAAAATTTGCCCACCAACAGAAGCCGAAGCTTCGACAGCACCAGCAAAGTTTTTGTTGTAGCCAATTTTTTTCATGAGTGGAATGGTAAAAGCACCTGTGCCCACCACATTGGCAACGGCTGTACCGTTGATGCTGCCCATAAAACCACTAGAGATGACAGCCACTTTGGCTGGACCTCCTTGTTTGTGGCCTGCCAAAGCCAAAGCCAAATCGTTAAAGAGTTTGCCCATGCCAGATTTGGATAAAAAGGCACCAAATAAAATAAACAGGAAAATAAAGCTGACCGATGCGCCAATGGCTGAAGAGTAAAGGCCTTCGGTTTTTAAATACATTTGTCCGAAAATATCCCCTAAGTCATATGCACGAGTGGCCAGTTTGTTGGGCATAAAGCTGTAATGGCTAACAAATGGATAGGCCAAGAAAATCAAAGCCATGATGGGTAAAATCAAACCAATGATGCGTCGAGATGCTTCCAATACCAAAGCCACGGTTAAGATGGAAAAAGCAATGTCCATTTTATTGGGAATGCCACCACGGGTGGTTACGATATCTTGGTATTCGACAAATAAATAAGCCAAAGATGCAATGGAAGCTGCAGCCAAGACCCAGTCAAACCAAGCAATTTGGGTGCGGCTGGACTTCGCTCTAGCAGGGTAGAGCAAAAAAATTAATACCACGCCAATGGCGACGTGGGTTGCACGTTGCAAAAGCTCGGGCATAGGGTTGTAGGTAATATAAAGGTGAAATAAAGAATAAAAGATGGCAACGGTGGTAATAAAAAAAGCCACGCCTTTGTTCTTCGGGCTGCGGGTTGCTGCCTCTTTGTCAAATTGTTCTAAAACAGCTTGTTGCTGTTGCTCTGTCAATGGGTTGTCATTGATGACATGGTTTTTATGATGACTCATTTAGACAAGAATCCTTTGTTAAAAAACGCCAAAGCGGCACTGAATCCGCTTGCAAAGATACTTCTGTATAGTCAGGCACATCTTGGTAGATGGGCCAAATAAGGTTGCCAACGACAATGCTTGATTGAACATGGCGAGACACAATCCAATGTATATTAGGAAGGCGAAGGTTACTGGCAAAAGCAATAGAACCATCGGCAGATGGTATCAGTTTGCCTTGGCTGGGAACGCCTGCACCAAAGGTTTTGAACTGTGTGTGTGTCAGTAAAAAATGGTCTTTTTCACGCAAGTAAAACTCCTGCCATGGTTCTTTTTCTACTGAATGTATCCACCATAGGGAAAACTGCGCATTTGGAATCCAGCACTGTTTGTTTAGCGTAATGACATGGGTTACCGAGATGGGCCACCATGCAATGCCGACAAAAAAGGCCGCCACTGCACAAGACATGGCGACCCACAATTTGTTTTTACTTCTTCGCTTGCTCATCATAGTATCGTTTTGCACCGGGATGGATTGGAGCAATCATACCGACTTGGGCATTTTCTAACGTAATGTCATTGGCGGCTTGATGTGCATTGCGAAGCAATGGTAGGCTTTCAAAGAATGTTTTGGTCATCTTGTAAACATCATCATCGCTCATGTCACTGCGAACAATCCAGCTGTTGACAATCGCTGCCGTTGGAATGTCTTCTGTGTTGCTGTAAGTGCCTTTTGGAATGACCATCGCTAAGAAGTAAGGCTTATCTTTGGTGAGCTCTTCGATTTTTTCAGGGCTGACGGTCACTATTTTCATGTCAAATGTTTTGTCTAGCTCCATCAAAGAAGCATTGGGAATGCCGCTGGTTAAAAAGGCAGCATCAATTTTTCCCGCTTTTAAAGCATCGGCAGCTTCAGCATAACCTAAATAATCAACCTTAATGTCTTGGTAAGTGATGCCATGGCCTTCTAAAATATTGCGTGCATTGACTTCCACGCCTGAATTTTGTGCACCCACTGCAATACGCTTACCACGCAAGTCATCAATGGTGTTGATGCCTGAATTTTTATTGGTTACCACTTGAATGTAGTTGGCATACAAAGAGGCGATATGGCTTGCATTGTCTATTTTTTTAGGGAAGCTGCCTGAGCCTTCCATGGCCTCAGTCAGAACATCATTCATCACAAATGCCATTTCCACTTTACCCTGATTGAGTAAATTCATATTCTCAACTGAGGCACCTGTAGTCTGTGTTTTGGAGTTAACGCCATAGGTTTTGGAGAGAATGTCTGAAAACGATGTGCCAATAATATTGTAAGGCCCTGACGCTCCACCTGTGGCAAGGGTGGCGAAGCGGGTTTCTAATTTGTCTGATGCGCTAGCCGTTTGACTGCTGCTTGCACTGTTAGATGTATTGTTTTCTGATGCTTTATCTTCTGAGCAGGCACCAAGCAGCGCACTTATGGCTAAAATGGCAACGACATTGCGG
>JASLBZ010000218.1 GCA_030146285.1 Neisseriaceae bacterium
CTGTGCTCCTGACCGGTTTGTGTTGCTGGGTCAGCAGCGAAGAAGACGAACTATACCGACATCCCCACAAACCGTCAACGCCTATTTGCATTTAATTTCAAAAAATTCAACACCAAAACCAAAAGCGTCTGTTTTACAATGGATTTTTATAAAAAGTATTTTAAAAACGTTTTGTAGCAGCATTCAAACACATCGTTAGATTGATTTTGGTGTGAAATGGGTATTTTATTGTGTTTGGTACGGCCATAAACGAGTATGACGCCAAACAATCAGTACATCGGTAAGGTTATTAAGAGAGTGAATACTCAATAAGGTTCATTGTTCTTGTGTATTTTATTGAACACTTTTGTTAACTTCCGTCATTCGAAGCAGTATCTTTATATCTGGATAGGTTTATAATTAGTTAATGACTTACTTATTGTAATGTTTATTTGTAAGATTCCAATGTGTGTTATGTGTTGAACTGCCTTAGGATATATAAATGAATTTCCCTCCTCGATTTGCCTCGGCAACTCGCATGCGTCGTATGCGTAAAGATGACTTTTCTCGTCGCTTAATGCGTGAAAATGTTTTGACTACCAATGATTTGATCTACCCTGTATTTGTACTTGAAGGTCAAAATCAAGAAGATGCTATTCCTTCTATGCCTGGTGTCCTTCGCCAAAGTATTGATAAGTTACTTTATACAGCTGAAGAAGCTTTAGAGCTTGGCATTCCCATGCTGGCCTTATTTCCTGTTGTAACACAAAACAAAACAGCAGATGCTGCAGAAGCTTATAACCCAGAAGGCCTGGTTCCTGAAACCATTCGCGCATTAAAGTCACGTTTCCCTGAGCTTGGCATCATGACCGATGTTGCTTTGGATCCTTATACGATTCATGGTCAAGATGGCTTATTGGATGAAAATGGCTATGTTCTTAATGATGAAACCATTGAGGTTTTGATTCAGCAAGCACTCACCCATGCGGATGCTGGTGCTCAAGTGATTGCCCCGTCGGACATGATGGATGGTCGCATCGGCGCTATTCGTGATGCCTTTGAAGAAGCAGGTCATATTCACACTCGCATCATGGCTTATTCAGCCAAATATGCTTCTGCTTTTTATGGCCCATTTAGAGATGCTGTTGGTAGCACCACGAACTTAGGTAAGGCAGACAAATCAACTTACCAAATGGATCCTGCCAACTTAAATGAAGCATTACAAGAAGTGGCTTTGGACATTCAAGAAGGCGCGGACATGGTGATGGTTAAACCAGGCATGCCTTACTTGGATGTGGTGCGCCGTGTTAAAGATGAATTTGGTATTCCCACTTTTGCTTACCAAGTTTCTGGCGAGTATGCCATGCTTCAGGCTGCCATTCAAAATGGCTGGCTAGACGCAGACAAAGTGATTCTAGAGAGCTTATTGTCATTCAAGCGTGCTGGTGCTGATGGCATTTTAACCTATTATGCTTTGGATGCTGCTCGTCGTTTACGCGCCATGAAATAAACCAGAGATTTTGTTTCTGGTAACACCTTAAGCACCACATCAGAAAGCTGCCAAAAGGCAGCTTTCTTTTATTTTATGGCTGTTATCGGTTTTTGTTGCCAATACTTCACATAGCCCAATAAAGATTTTGGTGGCTGATTTTGGTGCATTTCTTTTGATAAACCACCCATCCAGTCGGTTCTGTACAATGCAATTCCTTCCCCCTCCAGGCGCTTAAGCACACTGTAGCTTGGATGGTAGTAAGCATTCAAATAACCAGAACTGGCAATGGCCACATCAGGTCTAACTTGGTGTAAAAACCGACTGGTGCTTGACGTTCGACTGCCATGATGCCCTAAAATCAATGTCTGACTGTATAAAGCATTTTGGTATTGAGCGACCAATGCTTCTTCTCCACTTCGCTCTAAATCACCAGTCATTAAGGTTGCCTGATTTTGAGCCAGTACTCTTAACACGCAACTTTGGTTGTTCTCTTTTTTTGAGCTAACTTGCTCTGGCAAGGTTAAAAACTCGAAATATACTTCATCCCACACCCACGACTGGCGCTGACAAGCATTACTAGGCATATTACTTTTGCTTGCCTGAATATCCAGCCACACACTTTTAATGTCAATATTCTTCTGCAACAAAGCAAGACCACCTGAATGGTCAGCATGTTGATGTGAAATCACGACTGCATCTAACTTCTGAACACCCATGCTTCGTAAAAGGCTCAGAAGATTTTGACTGCTTTGCGGCGTTCCTGTATCGAATAACAAATTGTATTGTTGGGTTTGAATCAACAAACTGCTTCCTTGTCCGACATCAAAAACCGTCATTCTGGCCTCACCTGTTTTTAGGTTTAATTTGGGCTGATAAGTCATGATGATGACCAACCAGATACCCGTTAGCATTCGAAAGCCAAAACCATAAGGTAACAAAGACAATACTAAGACAAAGCAAGCTGTGGGCCACATCCAGATGGGCATCTTAGCAACGGGATAGACATAAGCATAATCAGAAAGCCACATCAACAATTGCAAACTTTGTTCAGATAACCATGCCGTAACTTTCAACAAGCCATCAAAAGGCAATAACAAACTCACTAGCGTTAACGGTGTTAAGACCAAAGAAAACCAGGGAATTGCAATCATATTGATAAATGGACTTAACACCGGCAATGCAAAAAACAAATATCCCAACATCAAAATACTACCAACAGTTGCGACCCATTGTGCTTGGATGGCTTGTAACCATCGATTCTGCTGCTCTTGCGCGGTTCGATTATGACTGGCAAAAACAATTAAAAATATAAAACCAAAAGACAGCCACGTGCCAACTCCCAAAACAGCGGAAGGCTGCCAGATAAGGACTGCAGCCAAAGCGCCTAGCCAAGCTGAATACACACTTATTTTACTTTTAAAAGTTAAGGCAATTACCACTACCCACAGCATCAGCAAACTGCGCTGCGTTGGCACCGAAAATCCAGCCATCACTGCGTACATACTGGCACAAACAATGCCAAAATACAGAGCCCACAACCGTGGATATTGAATTTTAAATGGTGTAAACCTCAAAACAACGCGCATAATCAAACCAGACAACACTGCCACCATACCAATGTGAAGACCTGAAATACTGACCAAGTGCATCACACCCAAGTCGCGAAACATTTGCCAGGTATCCGGTGGCAATTGATTCTGATAACCCAAGCCCAAAGCTGCCATCAAACCAACACCAGCAGTATTTTGGGAAGTGACTTGCAATCTAGACAATTGTCTTTGCCTGTATTGATTAACATCACAAACAAGGCAAGACAATGTGACGATCATTTCCTCTCTAATTTTGCTCATATTGCCCAAACCTTGGATATTTTGGGACAATGCCCACGCCTCTAACATACTGCCATCCGCATTGACTGTCGCAATTGGGGCTTTCAGCGTACTTTGCACCTTCCAAACACTGCCAATTTCCCAACTTCTGGCTTGGTAGTCATTGAGAATGAGTTTTTGATAGT
>JASLBZ010000103.1 GCA_030146285.1 Neisseriaceae bacterium
CGCCCAATATTAAGCCCCTTAGCTGACGCTAAGGGGCTTTCTTACGTCTAAAGATCCTGAATAATCAGAACCAAAAACGTTAGCAACATGAGATTCAATGCATTTTTTGCTTGGTATTAAGATGCTGTCAATAAAGCAAATTTAATGATATTTGTTCGAAGTAAAAGCAAATAATTTTTGCTTTCTAGTCAAGTAAATAAGATAATATACCCCTATTTTTGATAAGGATATCTTAGGCTCGTTATGTCATACCTCACACTAGATTCAATTGATGTTCGTAATAAAACCGTTTTAATTCGCTCTGATATGAATGTTCCATTTAAAAATGGCATTATTACTGATGACACACGTATTGTCGCTTCATTACCGAGTATTCGTTATTGCTTAGACAATGGCGCAGGTGTTGTGGTATTGGCGCATTTAGGACGTCCTAAAGAAGGTGAATTTCGTGATGAGGATTCATTGGCTGTCGTTGCTAAATATTTATCTGAAGTGTTGGGCCAAGAAGTAAAATTGATCAGTGACTGGGCAGACAATATGCCTACGGTTGCAGCTGGTGAAGTGGTTATCTTGGAGAATGTTCGTTTGAATGTTGGTGAGAAAAAGAACGAAGATTCTTTGGGTCAAGCCTATGCTGCTTTAGGTGATGTGTATGTGAATGATGCTTTCGGTGCAGCTCATCGCGCTCAGGCATCAACCCATGCTGTGGCTAAGTTTGCAAAGGAAGCATGCGCAGGCTTGTTATTGGCTTCAGAGTTGGAATCTCTTGCCAAAGCAACAAAAAATCCGAATCGACCTTTGGTAGCCATTGTTGCGGGCAGTAAAGTATCAACCAAGCTGACTATTTTGGAAGCTCTGGCGGACCAAGTTGATCAATTGATTGTGGGCGGAGGCATTGCGAATACTTTCTTATTGGCACAAGGCCATGAGATTGGTCATTCATTGGCCGAGCCTGATTTATTGGAAGCATCTAAACGAATTATGGATAAGATGGCTGCTAAAGGTGGCGTAGTACCTTTGCCTACAGATGTTGTGGTTGCCAAATCATTTAGTGAAGATGCCGTTGCAACCATTAAGGACATTGCAGACATTGAAGCCGATGACATGATTTTGGATATTGGTCCTGATTCTGCATTGAATTTGGCTAATCTTCTTATGAAAGCCAAAACCATTGTTTGGAATGGCCCTGTGGGTGTATTTGAGTTTGAGCAGTTTTCAAATGGTTCAAAAGTAGTAGCAGAAGCGATTGCTGATAGTGAAGCCTTCTCATTGGCTGGTGGTGGTGATACTTTGGCTGCCATTGCCAAATTCGGCATCGCGGATAAGATTGATTACATCAGTACCGGTGGTGGCGCTTTCTTAGAATTTTTAGAGGGCCGTGAATTACCAGCGGTTGCCATCCTAAGTAAATAAAAAGTAAATGTACATAAAAAACTGGTTTAATGTCGAGGGGCACTAAACTGGTTTTTTATTTGGGGGCACAGATTGGTGATAGATATGAATAAAAGGAATAAATTCTCTTTATTGTTCATTAACATGGGGTTGTTTTTATTTTTTGCACTGAATTTGATTGTGATGCCAAAGTTAGCAGGTTACCAATATGGCAGTTTAATTTTGTTTTTAGGTAGTTTGACGTTCTTGGCATTCAATTGGAAAAATGAACGTGCTTATCAACCTAACAAGGCTTGGATATGTACTTTATTGTATTATTTCATTGTTATGTTGTTGGGTTTGCTGCTTGGGGATGAAGTTAAAGATGTTTTGGATGAAGCCTATCCATTTTTGTTTGCCATTCCTATTTTTTATTATGTCTCGCGATTTACACTGCCTATTGATAGAATTTATCACTTGAATTTGTTGGGCAGCTTGTTATTACTTGTGGCTTGTTTGGCCTACCGTTTGACTCTTGATGGTCATGCCGATGCGCGAGTGGCGAATACAATGGGGATGATTTCTATACAATTTGCTTGTATTGTTATGGTCATGGCCGTAATTAATTTGTCAGCAGTGGCTTTTTACGTACAGCAAAAAAAACAGATGTTGGTATTTTTTGCTGCTTGTGCTTATACGATGACTGCTCTATTGGTTCTTTTTTCGACCGCTCGTGGCTCTTTTTTGAGTCTATTGGTTACCTTAGTTATTTTTGTGGTGTGCTTTTACCGTAAGCTGCCAAAAAAATTGTTATTAACATCAGGAATATCGGTGGTTGTTTTGATGGTAACTTTGTTGTCTGTAACAAGTATTCGCTCATCTGTTTTAGATAAGCTGCGCGTTTCAGAAGCGGTTACCGACTTTGAGCAAGCAGATAAAGGCAATGACAACACTTCGATTGGTTTGCGTTTTGTGATGTGGGAAAATGCACTTAAACTGATTGAAGAAAAACCTCTTTTTGGCTGGGGTGAAGAGGGTTACCAGACAGGAATGGCTGCATTGGCCGCGCAGAATATAGATGTTTCCTCTTTTAGTCATGCACATAATGACGTATTGAGCATGGCGGTTAAAAAAGGCCTAGTAGGCTTGTTAGCACTGCTGATGTTGTATGCAATACCTTTGGTGTATTTCTTCAAACAGTATTCTCAAAATCAGCAGGATGCAAAAATACAGACGATTGCATTTGCTGGCATGATGGCTGTTTTGAGTTTTGTATTGGCGGGGCTGACACAAACTATTTTTGCACACAATAGTGGCCGCTTGTATTACTGCATGGTCGTCACGATTTTGTGGATTGCTGCCAATGGTGCAGTAGCAAATAAGGGTCAATGTGACTCTTAGCAGTTAAAATTATTAGCATTGTTCAAAAGAAGGGAGCCTGAAGGCTTGCCTTCTTTTTGTTTTTTAGCATGATTATCACAAATACTAAAAATACGATTATTGAATCAATAAAATTAATATTCGAATGTTGCAGGTAAAACGATTATAATTGAAAGATATTCGTTTAATTATTTGTGGTTAGGGAGATTACCTCATGGCACTGGTTTCAATGCGCCAATTATTGGATCATGCAGCTGAATTTGGTTATGGTTTGCCAGCATTCAACGTTAATAACTTAGAACAAATGCGTGCAATTATGGAAGCAGCTGACCAAGTCAATGCGCCTGTAATCGTGCAAGCAAGCGCAGGTGCGCGTACTTATGCTGGTGCACCTTTTTTACGCCATTTAATTCTAGCGGCGATTGAAGAATTTCCACACATTCCTGTGGTTATGCATCAGGACCATGGTTCGAGCCCAGCAGTTTGCCAACAATCCATTCAATTAGGCTTTAGCTCTGTGATGATGGATGGCAGCTTAATGCCGGATGGCAAAACCCCTACTTCATATGAATACAACGTTGATGTAACGCGTACCGTGGTTGCCATGTCTCACGCTTGTGGTGTTTCTGTTGAAGGTGAAATTGGTTGCTTGGGTAACTTAGAAACTGGTTTGGCTGGTGAAGAAGATGGTGTTGGTGCGGAAGGTGTTTTAAGCCATGACCAAATGTTGACCAGTGTTGATGAAGCGGTTTCTTTTGTTAAAGATACTGAAGTTGATGCTTTGGCTATTGCAATTGGTACCAGTCACGGTGCTTATAAATTTAGCCGTCAACCAACGGGTGATGTATTGCGCATTGATCGCATTAAAGAAATTCATGAACGCCTACCGAATACGCATTTGGTGATGCATGGCTCTAGTTCTGTGCCTCAAGAATGGTTGGCCATTATCAATGAATTTGGTGGCGATATTGGTGAAACCTATGGTGTACCAGTTGAAGAGATCGTGCAAGGCATTAAAAATGGTGTTCGCAAAGTGAATATTGACACCGATTTGCGTTTGGCAAGCACGGGTGCTACACGTCGCTACTTGGCACAAAACCCATCTCAATTTGATCCACGCAAATTTTTACAAGCCAGCACTGAAGCCATGAAGCAAATTTGTATTGATCGCTATTTGGCATTTGGCTGCGAAGGCATGGCCAGCAAAATCAAGCCTATTTCTTTGGATAAAATGGCACAAATGTATGCCAAAGGCGAATTAAAGCAAGTTATTAAATAAGCTTAGCTTTTCATTTTTAAAAACACGGTATTGTTTACATGCCGTGTTTTTTTGTTGAATTTACTGATTTTTTCTTTTTCTAATGCATTGAATCAGATGTTTTTTTTGTAATTACGTTACAATTTCACCATTGCTATTTTGGATTGGATTTCTCACCATGAGTCAAACCATACAGAACCCTCAAGGGTTTTTAGATAAGTTTTTTAAATTAAAAGAAAATGGCACTTCGGTTAAAACCGAAGTGCTAGCAGGCATTACCACGTTTTTAGCGATGTGCTACATCATTGTGGTGAATCCTGGAATTTTGGCAGAGGCAGGCATGGACTATGGTGCAGTCTTTGTGGCGACGTGCATAGCAGCTTCTATTGGTTGCATGATGATGGGTTTGATTGCCAATTACCCGATTGCTTTGGCTCCAGGCATGGGTTTGAATGCTTATTTTACTTACTCGGTGGTTAAAGGCATGGGCGTGCCTTGGGAAGTGGCTTTGGGCGCTGTCTTTATTTCTGGGTTATTGTTTATTGCACTGAGTTTTTTAAAAATTCGCGAAGCCATTATTAACTCATTGCCCATGTCGCTGAAGTTTTCAATTACAGCCGGTATTGGCTTATTTTTAACTTTGGTTGCCTTAAAAAATGCCAATTTGGTGGTGGCCAATCCGGTGACATTTGTGAGTATGGGAGATATCACGGCTCACGGACCTTTATTCATGTTGCTGGGTTTTTTCATGATTTTGGGTTTAGAGCACTTTCGCATTCGTGGTGCGATTATCATCAGTATTTTGACCGTTACAATTTTGTCGATGTTATTGGGTTACAGCAGCTTTAATGGTGTGATGGGGCAGGTGCCTTCTATTGCACCGACATTCATGAAAATGGATTTTGCTGATTTGTTTAGCGGTAGCCTAATTGCGGTGATTTTTGTATTCTTCTTTGTTGATTTGTTTGACAGTACTGGCACGTTAATTGGGGTAGCGCACCGAGCCAATTTGTTGCAAGGTGGTAAACTGCCTCGTTTGAAAAAAGCCTTATTTGCTGACTCAACGGCAATTGTGGCAGGTGCTGCTTTGGGTACATCTTCGACAACGGCTTATGTTGAGTCTGCCGCAGGTGCAGCCGCAGGTGGTAAAACAGGTTTAACGGCTGTGGTGGTGGGCTTGTTGTTTTTGGCATCGCTTTGGTTTCAGCCATTGGCTTCCAGTGTGCCGCCGTATGCAACAGCACCAGCGCTTTTGTATGTGGGTGTGTTAATGGTGCGTGGTTTGGCTGCCATTGACTGGACAGACGTTACTGAAGCTGCGCCAGCATTGGTGACTGCAACATTCATGCCGTTCACTTATTCTATTGCCGATGGCATTGCGATGGGCTTTATTACCTATGCTATCGTGAAACTCATTACTGGCAAGGCCAAAACCGTGCCGTATATGATTTGGATTATTGCCTTATTGTGGGCATTTAAATTCTACTGGATTGGCGTTTAAACTAAGCGCATAATCCATAAGGGGCTGTGTCAATACAGTGTATTTTTCACAGCCACTTTTTATCAGCTGTTTTGTCGGTTAAAATAGAATTTCAAAGTACCAATGGGTTGCAACTTGGAGTGTAATATGTCAGCAGTAAAAGAAATTATGTCTTTTAACCAAGAGTTTGTTGGCTCTGGTGAGTATGCTCAGTTTTTCAGTGACAAATATCCTGATCGTGAGATTGCCATTTTATCGTGTATGGATGCACGGATTATGGAGTTATTGCCCAAAGCCATGGGTTTGAAAAATGGTGATGCAAAATTAATTAAAAACGCGGGCGCCTTGGTGACACATCCATGGGGTTCGGTGATGCGCAGTTTGCTGGTGGCTGTATTTGAATTGCGAGTTAAAGAAATTTTGGTTGTTGCCCACATGGACTGTGGTATGCGTGGTTTGCATTCTGACCAGTTTTTAGAAAAAGTGGTTGCATCAGGCATTCCAGAAAAACGCATTGAAACTTTGCGTAACGCCGGTATTGATTTGGACAATTGGCTAACGGGTTTTGACAATGTCGAAGACAGTGTGCGCCATTCGGTAGAGATGATTCGCAATCATCCATTGATGCCTGATGATATTGCCATTCATGGCTTGGTGATCCACCCATCGACAGGGAAATTACATTTGGTCATCGATGGATATGAGCACATCGAAGAGAAAAAAGCATTGGCTTTATCTAAAGAAGCTGAAGCGCAAGTTGTTGCCGATGCCGCCGCCATGGCCACCATTGTTTCGGAAGCACCGTAATCGCATGCAAAAAATAGGCTTATTTGGTGGTACTTTTGATCCCGTGCATGTTTCTCATTTGCATATTGCCACTGTCTTTGCAGATCAGTTGGGTTTGGACATGGTTGTGTTCATTCCCACTGGCGTTTCTTACCATAAAAAAAACAATGTGATTGCCAGTAACGAAGAGCGTTTACAAATGCTAGAGCTGGCAACTCGAAGTGATAGCCGATTTGCCATCAGTGATTGTGATATGGTGCGCGAAGGCAATACCTATACATTAGATACCCTGCAGATTTTCCGACAAAGTTTTGCCAGTGATGAGTTGTGGTGGTTGATGGGCAGTGATTCGTTATTGAAATTACACACCTGGCACAAATACCAGTCCTTATTGAAGTTATGTAATTTTGCGATTGCGCCAAGAGGGCAGGATAATTTGGCAAAATTACCACCAGAAACACAAAATTTAGTGGTTGACGCGTTAAATGTCGATAAAAGTCAATTAACTGGTAAAATAGCATTATTGGACTTAAAACCGAGTACGGTGAACTCGGGTGCAATACGAGATAAACTTATGGCGCGAGAAGATGTGTCTGGACTACTGGATAATCAAGTGGCGCGTTATATTACTGAACATCATTTATACGCTTAGGAGTCATCCCCGATGGATGCACAAGATACACAACGAATTGAACAAATGGTCGCTATTGCAGTAAATGCATTAGAAGACATTAAAGGTAAAGATATTTTGGTATTGGATACCGCAGAAAAAACATCTTTATTTGCACGCATGATTATTGTTTCAGGCGACAGCACACGCCAAGTAAAATCATTGGCAAACAATGTGGCTGTTGATTTAAAAGCAGCTGGTTTTGAAGTGAGAAGTTCAGAAGGTCAAGATTCTGGTGAATGGTCATTGGTTGATGCCGATGAAGTGATTATTCATGCCATGTTGCCAGCTGTTCGTGATTATTATGATATCGAAGCTTTGTGGGGCGGTGAGAAACCATCATTCCACGTTGGCATGACCAAACCTTGGCATGCTGCTGATTAATTGGCAATAAGAATGTTACAGGCTGCCTGAATTTTAGGCAGCTTTTTTTATGGATATCAAAAGATATGAATATTACTGTTTTGGCAGTGGGCACGAAAATGCCACGTTGGGTTGATGACGCAGTAGGCGAATACGCTAAACGCTTTGGTCGAGATATCCAATTTCAACTGAAAGAAATCAAACCAGAAAAACGCGGCTCAGGTGTGAATGCAGAGCAAGGCATGCTTGCCGAAGAAGGACGCTTATTGGCAGCGATTCCCAACGGCGCTTACTTGGTGGTCTTGGATGAGCGTGGGCAAGCCCCCACTTCTGTGCAACTGGCCGAACACATGAAAAAGTGGCAAATGAATGGCGAACATGTGTGCATGATTATTGGTGGTGCCGATGGGATGACCGATAAAATTAAAAAACAAGCCAATTTGTTGATGCGTTTGTCGAGCCTAACCATGCCACATGGAATGGTGCGTGTGTTGTTAACTGAGCAGTTATACCGAGCTGTGTCGATATTGCACAATCATCCATATCACCGTGAATAGTCGCAGTGCTTGCATTTAACCGACAAGCATGCTGAAATGCGCTAAAATAACACCACCATAGAAATAACAACGACGGCTATGACCATGACCCCTTTACTTGATGAGATTGTTTTCCCAGCTGATTTGCGTCAGCTATCTTCTGCGCAATTGCCACAAGTGGCCAGCGAGCTGCGGGAGTTTTTATTGCAATCCGTCAGCAGTACAGGCGGTCATTTTGCCAGTAACTTAGGTGCGGTGGAATTAACCGTCGCATTACACTATGTGTATCAAACACCTGATGATCATTTGGTGTGGGATGTGGGTCACCAAAGTTATCCTCATAAAATTTTAACGGGTCGTAAGAATCGCATGGACAGCATGCGTCAAAAAGATGGTCTGGCGGGTTTTCCTAAACGAAAAGAATCGGAATACGATGATTTTGGTGTTGGTCATTCCTCGACTTCTATTGGTGCAGCATTGGGCATGGCTGTTGCTGATCAGCTAAAAGGTTTAGACACCAAGAGCGTGGCGATTATTGGCGATGGTGCCATGACTGCAGGACAGGCATTTGAAGCCTTGAACAACGCAGGTGACATGAATGTCGATTTATTGGTGATCTTAAACGACAACGAAATGTCGATTTCACCCAATGTGGGCGCATTGCCCAAGTATTTATCCAAGAGTCTTGTGCAAAACATGCGTGACTTGGCCAACAGCTTTAAGAGCAAATCTGAAAAAGTCTTGCACAAAATGCCGGCAGTCTTAGACGTTGCTCAGCGCATTGAGAATAAAGTGAAATCATTGGTGGATTTAGATGCGCCAAACTCGTCTTCGAATTTATTTGAATCTTTTGGCTTTGAATACACAGGGCCGGTGGATGGCCATGATGTTTTGGGCTTGGTGGAGAAGTTACAGCAATTAAAAGGCAAAAAAGGCCCGCAACTTTTGCACATCATGACCAAAAAAGGCCGTGGTTATAAACTGGCAGAAAATGACCCCGTTGGCTTGCATGCTGTGGGTAAGTTTGACTTGTCTCAAGGCCCGATTAAATCAACCACACCAACTGCACCAACCTACACCCAAGTCTTTGGACAATGGATTATTGACCAAGCACAAGCAGATTCACGCTTGGTGGCAATTACACCTGCGATGCGAGAAGGTTCTGGTTTGGTGGCTTTTGAAAAAGCATTTCCAGAGCGCTATTTTGACGTGGGCATTGCCGAGCAACATGCGGTGACTTTTGCAGCTGGCATCGCGTGTGAAGGCTTAAAACCTGTGGTAGCCATTTACTCAACATTCTTACAACGAGCTTATGATCAGCTAATTCATGATGTGGCATTGCAAGATTTATCGGTTCTGTTTGCCATTGACCGTGCCGGCATTGTTGGGGCTGATGGGCCTACCCATGCAGGAGCATATGATTTAAGCTTTTTGCGCTGCATCCCCAATTTGGTGCTGGCCACACCAAGTGATTTGAATGAGTGCCGATTGTTGTTATCAACTTGCTATCAAATTGATGGCCCAACGGCTGTTCGTTATCCGCGTGGCTCTGGATTAGGAAGCCTTGGTGAAAACACATTGCCTACCGTTGCTGTGGGCAAAGGCATTGTGCGTAGGCAAGGTCAAAAAGTGGCTATTTTGGCATTTGGTAGCATGGTACAGCCAGCCATAACGGTTGCTCAAAAGCATGATTACACCGTGGCGGATATGCGTTTTGTGAAGCCGCTGGATGAGGTTTTGGTAACACAGTTAGCAGCCGAGCATGATTATTTGGTTTGTGTTGAGGAAAATTGCAAAATGGGCGGCGCAGGCAGTGCTGTTTTAGAATACTTGGCAAGCCAAGGCATTTGTAAACCCATCTTGTTATTGGGCATAGAAGATATTGTCACTGAACATGGTGACCCAAAATTGATTTTGGCAGATTTGGGTTTGGATGCAGAACATCTTGAGCATAACATTCATCAATGGCTGCCCTAATTCATGGTGAAAACCTTGTATTTGTTGCGAGGATTGCCCGGATCGGGTAAGTCTACACTTGCCAAGCAATTATCCCAAGCGCTCAATATTCCTTATTTTGAAGCGGATATGTACCACATCAATGATGCTGGTGTTTACCAATGGCAGCCTGAAAACATTGCTGCCAGTCATGCTTGGTGTGAAGCTCAAGTGCTTCGATGTTTAGAACAAGGCATCTCTGTGATTGTCAGCAATACTTTTAGTACCGAAAATGAATTGCAAAGCTATTGTGATATGGCAAAAAAACACGGCTACCAATTGCAATCTTTGATTCTTGAAAATCGTCACCACGGCCAAAACCAACATCAAGTACCCGAAGCGACCATTGCCAAAATGAAAAAACGCTTTGAGATTCAACTGTAGGCTTTCTTGATACAATCCATCTGTCGTACTCCTGATTTCGTTATTCAAAATGTGCTTTAATCGCCATTGCCTTGGTGTTTTTCACGGCAAATGATGAATGTGTTGTGACGCGGTTGTGAAACCATGGATCATTTCTTGCATGGCATGTTCTTGCTCTACAGGCAATTGTGCTGTTTTTAAGGTGGCCAAAGCCAAAGCCCGATAACATTCTTGGCTAATGGCATCAGGTAATGCTTGAAAGTGATGATTAATGGTTTGGGTGTCTGCACGGGAAATCGGGCCTGTGAGGGCTTGGTGTGGTGATAGATCGGCCAGGTTGTTAATATTTTGCTGCATCAGAGAATGAATCAAATGTTGAGAGTCTTCTACAGTCATCCCTGCTGTTTGTAACCAGCTTTGGGTTAAATCGGCCAAGCTGACCAAAAAATTGGCACTGGCTGACAGTGCTGCATGGTACAAAACCTTGTGTTGAGGTTGAATTTCAAAAGGTTTCAATTGTAAAGTTTTGGCAATTTCGACTGTTTTTTGGTAGCTGCTTGGGCTGTCTGCATCAATGGCTGCAAAATGTCCTGCCAGATTCTCACAGGCGACTTTCGGGTTAGCAAAAGCGAAAACAGGGTGCATGGCAGACGTTAATGCACCATTTTGTTGTAATTTATGTAAGATATGATGAGAGACTGAACCGCTGCAATGCAATATGAGTGGCTTTTTTTTATGCACCCAAGCTAAGTGATTCAATTCTTGTGCAATATTGCCAATTTGTGTATCTGTTGTTGTAATAAAGATGACATCTGCAACTGGCAAGTCCTTGGTGGTATGACATTTGAGTCCTTCCGGGCAGGAAGCCAACAAGGTATTGGCAGACTGTTCTGAACGTGAATACACGCTACCAAGCTGCCAATCGGGATGCTTATTTAATATCATGGCCAAGCTTTGGCCGACTTTGCCAGCACCAATAATATGAAAGTATTGTATTGTCATGCGAAAAGTTTTATTTTGTTGATTGAATCCCTAACATTAACACGGTAAACTGCTAGCATTAAAGCATAACCAGAATAATCCGCAATGAAATCAATTTTTGATGTGAAATCTGCACGGCTTGACGCTTTAGCGATCCAATTGAAAAATGACAATCCAATGTTATTGAAGGACGCTTTAAGTCAACGCATTACGCAATTAAGTGAATTTACCAGTTTGCCTTTTATTCTGGATGTCAGTGACATCGAGCAAATTGGCGCATTGGATTTGAAGGCCATTTTGGCTATTTTCCAGCAGTTTGGCTTGCGCATTGTTGCGCTACGCGATGTGGACTTGGAAACGGCAAAGCTGGCTCAGCAATTTCAATTGGCGTTCAGTGCACCAACGGATGCCCAGCAAATTAAAGAGCGGGTGGAAACGGAAGAAGTTCGTAAGGCCAAAGTGGCTGAGAATTTCAGCTTGTCTGAGCCCAATCATCAAGAAACATACAATCCCAATTCACAGCCTCCTGTGATTGTGCATCAGCCCATTCGCACAGGCCAACAAGTGTATGCTAAAAATGCAGACCTCATTGTCTTGGCAATGGTGAATGTGGGTGCTGAAATTATTGCAGATGGCAATATCCATGTGTATGCACCGCTGCGTGGACGCGCTTTAGCAGGTGCTAATGGCGACAAAAAAGCACGTATTTTTGTGCATTCTATGGAAGCTGAATTGGTTTCTATTGCCGGTATTTACCGGACTTTAGAACAAGACTTGCCACGGGAATTGGACCGTAAGCCAGTACAAGTATTCTTAGATGATGACCGTTTGGTCATCAGTGCGCTAGACGCATAAAATCCATTCAATTAGTCATTAACCTTTTATAAGGATTACGATTGTGGCAAAAATTATTGTCATTACTTCAGGTAAAGGCGGTGTTGGTAAAACCACCACCAGTGCAAGTATTGCTACCGGCCTAGCTTTAAAAGGCTTTAAAACAGCTGTTATTGACTTTGACGTTGGCTTGCGTAACTTAGATTTGATTATGGGTTGTGAGCGCCGTGTGGTTTATGATTTGGTGAATGTGATTCAAGGTGAAGCCACTTTGAACCAAGCACTGATTAAAGACAAACATTGTGATAACTTATTTATTTTGCCAGCTTCACAAACACGCGACAAAGACGCATTAAACCGCGAGGGTGTGGGCGAAGTTTTAGAAGAACTAACTTCTAAAATGGGTTTTGATTATGTGATTTGTGATTCACCTGCGGGCATTGAGCAAGGTGCATTGATGGCACTTTATTTTGCTGATGAAGCGATTGTGACCACCAATCCTGAAGTCTCTAGTGTGCGAGACTCAGACCGCATTTTGGGTATCTTATCTAGCAAAAGCCGTCGTGCTGAAGTGGGTGAGAATCCAGTGAAAGAGCATTTGTTGATTACCCGTTATTCTCCAGAGCGTGTGGATACAGGTGATATGCTTTCGGTTGAAGACATCTGCGATATTTTGCGCATTCCTTTGATTGGTGTGATTCCAGAATCTTCTGCCGTATTGCAAGCATCTAACTCAGGTTCGCCTGCGATTCATTTGGAAAACACAGATGTGTCAGAAGCATACAAAGATGTGATTGATCGCTTACTTGGGGAAAGCCGTCCGATGCGCTTTGTGCAAGCGGAGAAAAAAGGCTTATTGAAACGCTGGTTCGGAGGGTAATATGTCTATTATTGATCTGTTGTTTGGTAAGAAAAAGAAAACGGCTGGCTTGGCTCGCGACCGTTTGCAAATCATCATTGCTCAAGAACGCAGCATGTCTCAAGCGCCTGATTATTTGCCTACCTTACAACGAGAGTTGCTAGAAGTGCTGTCTAAATATGTATCCGTGTCTTTGGATGATGTGCGTATTTCTCATGAACAGCGTGGTGGCATTGATATGTTGGAGTTGAATATCACGCTGCCTGAAAATAAGGCCTAATGATTCATGACGCTAACTGAGCTTAAGTATATTGTAGCGGTTTCACAAGAAAAGCATTTTGGTCGTGCTGCGCAAAAGTGCTATGTGAGTCAGCCGACCTTATCGATTGCTATTAAAAAACTTGAGGAAGAGTTAGGCGTTTCTTTATTTGATCGCAGTAGCACAGAAGTTCGTGCTACCGATGCAGGCATGCGCATTATTACCCAAGCGCAACGTGTGTTGAATGAAGCTGATTTAATCAAACAGCTGGCAAATCAAGAGCAAGATGAGTTAGAAGGCGCGTTTAATCTGGGGCTGATTTTTACAGTCGCCCCTTATTTGTTGCCCAAATTAATCTTGTCGTTGCGTGATACTGCACCCAATATGCCATTGATGCTGGAAGAAAATCACACCGCCGTTTTAACGGAAATGCTGAAAAAAGGGGACTTAGATGCCATTGTGGTGGCTGAGCCTTTTCAAGAGCCTGGTGTGATGACAGTGCCTTTGTATGATGAGTCTTTTTTTGTGATTACCCCTAAGGGGCATCCTTTTGAAGAGTTAGATGCCATTTGTCCAGATGACTTGGGCAAAGAACAGGTGTTGTTGTTAACAGAAGGCAACTGCATGCGTGATCAGGTTTTGGACAGTTGTCGTGAATTGGCAAGTCGTCAAAAAATACCTGGCTTAACCAATACTTTGCAAGGCAGTTCGATTAATACCATTCGCCATATGGTTGCCAGTGGTTTGGGCATCAGTGTTTTGCCAGCGACGGCATTGACTGAAAATGACCATATGCTGTTCAGTATTATTCCGTTTGCTGGTGTCGCACCTAGTCGGCGCGTGGTTTTGGCGTTTCGTCGCCATTTTATTCGTCAAAAAGCGCTGTATGCGATTCGAGATGCCATTTTAGCGTCTCAATTGACTGGGGTTAAATTTATCCAGAGTCAGTGAATAAGCCACTAAAAAGCCAAGCGCAAAGCTTGGCTTTTTAGTGGCTTATTGTATTTGTTTTAATAACATTGAATTTGAGTAGTAAGCTCTAAAAGTATTTGATATTCTTAAGCTTCAAACAACGATACATATAATATTGATAATATAAAGGAGTCTTAGATGGGTTATCGTGCACCTGTTAATGAATTGCGTTTTGCCCTAGAAACCCACGGTCGTTTGGCTGAAGTGTTGGCCTTGCCAAGTGCTGCAGGATTGGATGATGAAACCGTTGTTGCTATTTTAGAAGAAGCATCCAAATTTGCCGAGCAGGTTTTGGCACCGACTAACCGCGTTGGGGATACCCATGGCGCACGCTTGGTAGATGGTAAAGTGGTTTGTGACGAAGCCATTGCCAATGCTTTTTATCAATACCGCGATGCAGGTTGGTTTGGTTTGCGCGCTCCCATGGAATATGATGGACAAGGCTTGCCTGCCACGGTTGCCGCAGCTTGCGAAGAAATGTGGTGTTCAGCGAACTTGGCATTCTCATTGCTACCCATGTTGACCTTAGGCGCTTTAGAAGCCATTAACCACCATGCCAGCGATGAATTAAAACAAAAATTTCTTCCGAATATGTCCAGCGGCTTGTGGTCAGGCACCATGAACCTAACAGAGCCTCAAGCGGGTACGGATTTGGGTCAGGTTTCCAGTAAAGCAGTCCCCAATGGCGATGGCACTTATGCCATTACCGGTCAGAAAATCTTCATCACTTGGGGTGACCAAGAGTTAACCGAAAATGTGATTCACTTGGTTTTGGCAAGATTGCCAGATGCCCTTCCTGGTGTGAAAGGCATTTCTCTTTTTATCGTACCAAAATATGTGGTGGATGATGCAGGTGCTTGTACTGAACACAATGGCGCATATGCGGTTTCGTTAGAACACAAAATGGGCATTCATGCCAGCCCGACTTGCGTGATGCAATTTGATGGGGCACAGGGTTACTTGGTGGGCGAGGCAGGCAAAGGCTTATCTTATATGTTTACCATGATGAACCATGCGCGCTTAGGCGTAGGTATTGAAGGCCATGCGGTGGCTGAAAGCGCTTACCAGCATGCATTGGCTTATGCCAATGAACGGGTCCAAAGCCGAGATTTGGTTGGCAATAGCAAAGAGCCTGTGACCATTATTCACCATCCTGATGTGCGCCGAATGCTCTTGGTTCAAAAAGCAACGTTATCTGCACAGCGTGCCTTGTATTTATTGGCAGGTAGCATGTTAGATAAAGCAGTTAACCACCCAAGCACTGGCGCCAAACAAGAAGCCCAAGCAGTTTTGGATTTCTTGATTCCCATTGTCAAAGCGTGGAGCACTGAAAATGGCACCACGTTGACCAATATGGCCATGCAAGTATTCGGCGGCATGGGTTATGTGGAAGAAACAGGCGCAGCACAGTTTGTGCGTGATGTTCGCATTACCCAAATCTACGAAGGCACCAATGGTGTACAAGCTTTGGATTTGATTGGCCGCAAAACAGCAGCCAATGGTGGCTTGGTGGCCAAAGGGTTATTGCTAGAAGGTCATGGTATTGCTCGCAAACTAGAAGCCGTGAATAAAACACTGAGCATGAAATTGATTGAAGCTTTAACTTTGGCAGAAAAAGTCGTGGATTATATTGTTGCTGAGTTTGCAGCAGGTAGACCAGATGAAGCCGCCGTAGGCAGTTTGCCGTACTTGATGCAAATGGGCACAACAATTGGTGCTGTCGAGATGGCGCGTGCTTACTTAGCGAGCCATGAAGCCTTGCAAGACGTGGACAATGCCATGTTGCCAGAAGCTTTTTATGAAGCCAAAAAACGCCAAGTGGATGTGTATTTTGATTATGTATTGCCTCATATTCACACCTATGCTTTACAAACCTTAAAAGGGGCAAGCAGCATTTTAAATGTGCCATTTTCGGATTATGATTTGTAATTGATCTTTTCAAAAAGCTGCCTTAGGGCAGCTTTTTTTATGCATGTCAGTGTGGCTTATGGTTATGGCTGTTTGATTCACATGAATAGGCGCGAAGGCTTTTTCAGGATGCTTGACTGTTGGTGCAAGGTAATATGGTTTATTGCAATGCAAAAAAACAGGCCATTTCAAAACTTAATTTATTGTTAATAAATCTGATTCAATCTAGACAAAGCAGATGCCTATTCACTGACAGGTGATTTTGGTTGATTAATTGCAAGCTAAATACCCAGATTCAACTCACAACTTATGTTGAATTTATCAATTCATTTTTGTCTTTATCTGCCTAGTATTGTTGCACTGACAGACAAAAAAACATGCGCTGTGTGCAAAGTAAGAAAATACAAAACTGCAATACTGCATCTGTCTTTGACAAATAAAATAACAAAGGAGAGAAAGATGCAGCATAACCATGAAGGCATTGATCCGATTACCTTATCGGTTGTTCGGGGTGCTTTGGAGACGGCGCAGCGGGAGATGACGCTCACCTTAGAAAAAACAGGTCGCTCCAGTGTTTTTAACTTGGCGCATGATTACAGCAATGCTTTATTCGACCATTTGCCAGAAATGATTTTACAAGGGCAGGATATCCCGATTCATCTTGGCTCTTTAATGCCTGCGATGAAGGCCGTTGCCGAATATTTCGGTGACGACGTGCATGAAGGCGATGTGTTTTATCACAATGACCCCGTTTATCAAGGCAGTCACATCTTGGATTGCTGCATGTACAAACCTGTCTTTTACCAAGGTGAGCTGGTGTTTTGGGCTGTGTGCAAAGGCCATTTAACTGATATTGGTGGTCCTGTGCCAGCAGGCTATAACCCAGATGCCAAAGATTTGTATGCAGAAGGCTTGCGTATTCCACCTGTGAAGCTGTGGGACAAAGGCAAGCGCCGAGAAGACGTGATTAATCTTTTGATGTGCAATATGCGCTCGCGCCGCAACCAAGAAGGTGATTTGAATGCACAGTTTGGTGCATGCCGTGTCGGAGAGCGCAATTTAATTGCGTTGCTTGATAAGTATGGCGTGAAAACCGTTCAGGCTGCCATTGCAGAATTAAAAGACATGGCCGATCACCATATGCGCAAATTGATTTCAGAGATTCCGGATGGCCAATACCATGGTGAAGCCATGTTAGAAGATTCCGGTCATGGTTTTGGTGAAATGCTGATTACTGCAGACATCACGATTACTGGGGACCATGTGCATATTGAAATCAACAGTCCGCCTCAAATTCCTTACTTTATTAACTCATATGCGGGCAATTCCATGTCAGGCGTGTATTTAGGCTTGATGATGTTTGCCCAAGTGCCACCGCCTTATAACGCGGGTTTATACCGTTGTGTGAGCGTGGGTTTGGGTCAGAAAGGGACTTTATGCAATGCCCAAGAGCCAGCACCTCACGTGAACTGTACCACCACGCCGATGGAAACCTTAACCGATGCCGTACGCAAAGCATTT
>JASLBZ010000220.1 GCA_030146285.1 Neisseriaceae bacterium
AGTGCTTTGAATTTGCCGGATGTCACCGTTAATCGACAAAAAGACAATCCTTTATCCGCATTGCAAAGCTTTATTGATGGTTTTTCGGGTTCTGTTTTGCTGTGTGCAGAAAGCCTAGGGCGCCGTGAAACCATGATGAACTTTATGCAACAACACGATATTAAACCCATGGTGCTTGAAAACTGGCAAGACTTTGTCATGTTGCAGCCGAAATTGGGGATTGTGGTTGCCAATGTTTCGGATGGCTTTGTGCTTAAGACACCTGCCATTGCCGTGATTACCGAATCTGATTTATACCAAACCAATATCAAAATTCGCAGGCGCACCAAACGCCACGCTGCCGTTAGTGACACCATTTTGCGAGATTTGGCTGAGATCAATATTGGGGACCCTGTTGTACATGAAGAGCATGGCATTGGTCGTTTCATGGGCTTGGTGAGCTTGGATTTGGGTGAGGGTGATGCTGAAATGATGTTGCTAGAGTATGCCAATGCTTCGCAGCTTTACGTTCCAGTAGCGCAATTGCATTTAATCAGTCGTTATTCTGGCCAAGCTTTGGACAACGTACAGTTACATCGTTTGGGTACGCAAGCTTGGAATAAGGTCAAACGAAAAGCTGCAGAAAAAGCGCGTGATACTGCCGCCGAGCTTTTGAATCTGTATGCACAGCGCGCAGCACAAGAAGGTTTTAAATTTACCTTAGATGAGTTGGATTACCAAAGTTTTGTGGCAGGTTTTGGGCATGAAGAGACGGTGGATCAAGCCACAGCCATTGAAGCAGTATTGCATGATTTAACCCATACCAAACCCATGGACCGTTTGATTTGCGGTGATGTTGGTTTTGGTAAGACAGAAGTGGCACTTCGGGCTGCATTTGTCGCGGTAATGGGCGGTAAGCAGGTGGCAATATTGGCACCCACGACTTTGTTGGTAGAACAGCATGCCAAAGGTTTTGCTGATCGATTTGCCAATTTTCCTGTTAAGGTTGCTCAGTTGTCTCGTTTTAACAGTGCCAAAGAAAATAAAGCAGCCTTAGCTGGCATTGTCGATGGTTCTGTTGATATTGTGATTGGTACCCATAAATTGGTACAGCCTGATGTGGTTTTTAAAAATCTGGGTTTGGTGATTATTGACGAAGAGCACCGCTTTGGGGTGCGCCAAAAAGAGCAGTTAAAACGCATGCGTGCGAATGTTGATATTTTGACCATGACAGCCACGCCGATTCCAAGAACCTTGTCGATGGCATTGGAAGGTTTGCGTGATTTTTCTTTGATTACCACCGCACCAAGTCGTCGTTTGGCCGTGAAAACCTATGTGAAACATTTTGATGAAGCCAATATTCGTGAAGCGATGTTGCGCGAGCTAAAGCGTGGCGGTCAGGTGTTCTTTTTGCACAATGAGGTCGATACCATTATCAATATGCAAGAGCGCTTGGCAGAGCTTTTGCCTGAGGCCAGAATTGCCGTTGCACATGGACAGCTGCGAGAGCGTGAACTTGAGCAAGTGATGCGAGACTTTATGCAGCAAAAATTCAATGTATTGTTGTGTTCAACCATCATTGAAACCGGCATTGATATTCCCAATGCCAATACCATTATTATCAATCGTGCTGATAAATTTGGTTTGGCACAATTACACCAGTTGCGAGGCCGTGTTGGGCGCTCACACCATCAAGCATATGCTTATTTGCTCACACCAGATTATGTCTCCAAAGATGCACAAAAAAGGTTGGACGCCATTGCCATGGCCGATGATTTGGGTGCAGGCTTTACTTTGGCCATGCATGATTTGGAAATTCGTGGTGCAGGTGAAGTTTTGGGAGAAGGCCAGTCTGGTGAAATGATGCAAGTGGGCTTTGGTCTGTATACCGAAATGTTAAAGCAAGCAGTCAGAGCATTAAAAAAAGGGCACGAGCCTGATCTGGATGCACCTTTGGCAATTACCACTGAAATCAAATTACACAGTCCAGCATTGTTGCCTGAAAAATATTGCCCTGATATTCATGAGCGTTTGGTATTGTACAAACGCTTGGCAACTGCTGAGAATCTGGCGCAAATTGATCAGATTTACGAGGAATTAATTGATCGATTTGGTTTGGCAGAAGAGCCCGTGCGAACGCTGATTGAAAGTCACCGCTTGAGAATTTTGGCCAATGAAATGGGTATTCATAGTATTGATGCGAGCCCTGAGGCGATTACACTGACCATGGGTAAAAACCACAATATTGACCCCACCGGTATTATCGGTTTGATTCAACAAGACAGAAGCTTTCAACTGGCAGGTGCTGATAAATTAAAAGTCGTGCAAAGCACCATCAATGTGACTGAAAGAGTGAAAACTTGTAAGAGTATTTTGCAATTACTGAAGGTCTTATAAATGTTAACCAGAAAAATACAAGCCAAAGTCCACCAATGGACCACATATTTCTCTTCTTGGATGGTCGCCATGCTAATGGTATGGTCATCTTCTGTGTGGGCTATTGATGCTCATGACTTCGCGATGCCAGAAAATGAACCAATCGCGGATTTTTTCTCAGGCACTGTATCCATGAAAAATAACGATATTGTGTTTTATCGTTGTTCTTTGGACAAAAGTGAGTATGTTGTGAGTTTTCAGGATGCCCAACATGAGCGTGTCATTCGTGAGTTAGCACAAAAGAAAGTCAAATTTTGGTTAAGTGTGATTGCCGTGGCGAATACAACTGGTGGCCAGAATTATTTAAAAATTAAACAAATTCAAAGTTGTCATCTGAATGAGTCTTGCCATTTGGATGATCTGTTTTCGTAATCCTTCTGTATGTTGCTGATGCTTGGCTGAATATTTTGTGCTCGGCAGATGTGGTTGTTGATATGTTTGATGTTTTTTGTTTTAAATTAGCTTAAGTTCTTTTAAAACAATTAAATGTTGTTAAATTCAAGAGCAATTTAGTGTAACGTTTATTAATCAAGTTCACAGTTGAAATACAAAAGGGTAGCAATGCGGAAGATGAATAACATACAAAAAGGTTTTACTTTAATAGAATTGATGATTGTCATTGCAATTATTGGCATTTTAGCTGCAATTGCCATGCCAATGTACAGTGATTACGTTTCTAAGTCTCAAGTAACACGGGTTTACCACGAACTTTCGACACGCAAGCCGATGGTAGACTTGGCGGTTTTTGAAGGCGAAAAACCAGTTCCAGGCACCGAGGTTAATCCTGGATCAAGTTCTAGTAAAGTCAATGATGAAGTTGCTCTTGGATTTGTCACAGGCCGCGCATGGACAGAAACCAATCACACTGACACCAAAACACTCACTTCCAATTTGATGTCATCGGTTAAGGTATCTGATTTTTCAAGAGACTCGAAAAGACCCGATTTGTTTGGTAATGGTGTCATGACGGCGACGTTTGGTAATAAAGCATCATCATCAATCGCTGGCGCAGTGATGACCTTAGAGCGCACAGGCAATGGTCTTTGGAGCTGCACCATTCAAATTAAAAATGCCAAAGGGTGGAAAGATAAATTTACACCAGGTGGATGTGTTACCAGCGGTTAATGACAAATCCAGTTTTTTGAATATTTTGGTGTTTTCGATAGGAAGCGGCGTACTTTTTTTTAAGGGATGTCGATGTTGGTGTTTGGTTAATGAAACCATACACTAACGGCGTAAAATGGATGGTATTTTTGCAGTTTTTTGTATGGAATTTCAGTTTTTAAGTTTACAAGCTCATGATATTGTTATTATATATATAGGTACTTAAATTTTAATAAAGGAATTTAGTGTCCATTCAAAACAAAAATACGTCACAACAAACAAGCATTACATCGAAAGAACCAGTAGATACACGAATAGACTGGTTTACATTTATTGGTGTGTTGGTCATCATCCTTGCAGTTACCATCCCTTTAATTATTTATCCCACTCAAGGCGCAACTTGGGTTGCTGAAATTAAGACTTTCGTTACCCAAAAATTGGGTATGGCTTACTTGAGCATTGGTGTGCTATCAGTGGCTTTTGTTATTTATATTGCCTGTTCTGATATTGGCAATATTAAAGCAGGTAAGCCTGAAGAGGAAATTGAGTTCAAAACATTATCTTGGGCTTCCATGCTGTTTTGCGCCGGCATTGGCGCCAGTATTTTGTATTGGGGTATGATTGAATGGGCTTATTACTATCAATCACCACCATTTGGATTGGAAGCAGGTTCACCCGATGCTATTCGTTGGGCTTCCACTTACGGTATTTTTCACTGGGGACCTGTGGCTTGGGCCATTTACTTGGTGCCAGCCATTCCTATTGCCTATTTTTATCATGTTCGCAATAAACCCATTCTTAAAGTCAGCCAATGTTTGGCTCCGTTAATTGGTGATAAATTGGCTGCAAGCCGTTGGGGACGCTCTGCGGATATTTTCTTTGTCTTTGGTATGGTCGGCGGTGGCGCAACCACACTCGGCTTAGCTTCTCCCATGATCACACAAGGCTTGAATATTCTTTTTGGCTTACCCATCAATATTTGGTCACAACTTTTTGTGTTGCTAATGACCACAGGGATTTTCGCTTACAGCGCATTCAAAGGCATGAAAGGCGGCATTCAACTGCTGTCTAATATCAATTTTTATCTTGCTTTGGCATTTTTATTGTTTATCTTTTTGATAGGGCCTTCTGAATTTATGCTGAATGTGGGCTTAGAGAGCCTGGGCCGTTCTTTGGGAAACAGCATTGAAATGATGACTAATATTGGTGCATTTAACCAATTTACGAATCATGGTTTTGTGGCTTCTACTTTTGCACAAGATTGGACTGTGTTTTATTGGGCTTGGTGGCTGGTTTTCGCACCGACAATTGGCTTGTTTATTGCCCGAATTTCCAAAGGCAGAACCATTCGCCAAATTATTGTAGGATCCATGTTCTTTGGCAGCTTAGGTTGTGCCATGTACTTTATTGTTTTGGGAAATTACGGCTTGTATTTGCAATTGACGGATACTTTGGATGTTGTGCATTTACTCAATACTGAAGGTGCGAATGTGGCCATTTTTTCTATATTGCAAACGCTGCCAATGGCAACCTTGGTGATTGCTATCTTTACCTTATTGGCCATTATATTTACGGCAACAACATTTGATTCTATTTCGTACATCTTGGCATCTGTAGTACAAAAAGAAGTAGATGATGAACCGCATCGCTGGAACAGATTGTTCTGGGCATTTTCATTGTGCTTTATGCCAGCTGTTTTGATGTTTCTAGGCAGCCTGAATACACTGCAAACCGCTTCTATTTTTGCCGGAGCACCCTTAATACTGATTATGCTTGCCATGATGTTTTCTGTGATTAAGGCTGCCAAATTTGATTTGCATTTTCAGCCTGATTATTCAAAATCGACCATTCATATCGAAGAAATTCCAGAAAACTCTCCTTGGGAAGAAGGAGAAACCTCATCAGCACCAGTGGGCTCTGTTTTGCACCAAGAAGCAGAGTATGAGGAGTTAAGAAAATCGAATGATGAGAATGAATAAGTCTTAATATCTTGTGATAGCTTACCCAAAAAATCCAACGAGTCTCGTTGGATTTTTTGTTTTTATCACAGGGCACTGAGGCAAGGGAGGTATTAAAACCATACGCTAGATAAAAATATTGACTATCGTTTTTGGTTTTTAATCAGATGGTATTGGACTTTAAATCCATATTAAATGATATATGCATTAAAAATGCTGTCTTTCATTCAAATTAATTATTCTATTGTGATAATATGGTTGTGTGCAGTTTGAGTGATGGATGGCTTTGTATTTTATGTTAAAAATCAAATTTTATCGCCAGAATATTCTGGATTTTTCTTTAAAAAGAGGATCTTTCATAGGGTGATGTTGATTAACTTAAAGGAAAATGATAATGCAACCATTGGAATCATTGAAATCTATTTTGCATTCTAAAAGAGCAAACTTATTTTATTTAGAACATTGTCGAGTTATGCAAAAAGATGGTCGGGTTCTTTATCTAACAGAAGCCAAAAATGAAAATAAATATTGGAATATTCCAATTGCCAATACCACCGTTATTTTACTGGGAACAGGAACGTCAATTACACAGGCTGCTATGCGAATGTTGGCCAGTGCAGGTGTTCTTGTGGGATTTTGTGGCGGTGGTGGTACGCCATTGTTTATGGGTGCAGAAGTTGAATGGTTAACGCCACAAAGTGAGTACCGTCCAACTGAATACATGCAAGGGTGGATGCAGTTTTGGTTTGATGATCAAAAAAGATTAATGGCAGCCAAAACTTTTCAGGCAGCCAGAATTGGCTTTATTCGTAAAATTTGGACCAAAGATAGAGATTTGAAATCAGAAGGCTTTCAGATTGATAACCAAGGCAGTGGATTCATTTGAAAACAAAATGCCAGAACTTAGCCAAGTTGGTGACTTATTGCTTGCTGAAGCACAAATGACCAAACAGCTTTATAAAATGGCAGCTATCTGCACGAATCAAAAAAATTTTAGCCGCAACCATGAGCAAAGTGATTTGGCGAATAGTTTTTTAAATTATGGTAATTATTTGGCTTATGGTTTGGCCGCTTGTACATTGTGGGTACTGGGTATCCCACATGGCTTTGCTGTGATGCATGGAAAAACACGACGAGGCGCTTTGGTTTTTGATGTGGCTGATTTGATTAAAGATGCCATCGTTCTTCCTTGGGCATTTATTTGCGTCAAGGAAAACGCAACAGAGCAAGAGTTTCGGCAGCAAATTCTACAAAAATTTACAGAACACCAATGTTTGGATTTTATGTTTGATGAAGTCAAGACGATTGCATTAAGAAGCTGGAAAATCGCAGAAGGCGGAAGCTTATGATTGTTACATTTGTGAGCCAGTGCGAGAAAAAAGCACTCTTAAAAACCAGACGGGTACTTGATGCTTATGCCAATCGAATCGGTAACAATGTTTGGCAAACCATTATTACTGAAGAAGGGCTACAAATGGTGAAAAAGCTTCTTCGCAGTAGTGCATCTAAAAACAGTGCCATTAGTTGTCATTGGATTCGTTCTCGCAGACGAACAGATTTGTTATGGGTTGTTGGCAACCGACAAAAATTTAATGCTGAAGGACATGTGCCTGTTAATTTTACTGAGAGTGAAATCAGTGAGTTTATGGACTCAGAAAAATGGCAAAATTTGGCCATCGTACAAGATGCTGTGACCATTGCTGGTTTGTTCCATGATTTTGGTAAAAGCACTGTTTTATTTCAAGCCAAGCTAAAAGGCAATGGGAAAAGCAACCATGAACCCATTCGACATGAATGGGTTTCTTTGCGGATATTTCAAGCTTTTGTGGGTTCTAAAACGGATGAGCAGTGGCTTAACTCATTAGCCGAAATTGATAAAAACCATCAAGATACTTTGTTTAAAGATGGGGTCGATGTTGGTAAAAATAACCCTTTAGCAAATCTACCGCCACTTGCCCAATTGATTGGGTGGTTAATACTTAGCCACCACAAATTGCCTTTTGTGCCGACTTGGAAAAAAAACTTATGTGCACAAACAACGTTGCATGAGCTTAGGGCAAAGAAAGTAACACCACGAGCAGCTTGGTTTGAGACTGAATTGCATGTGCACTGGAATTCTTATCATTTTAAAGATGAAAATACCCAAGAGTTTTTAAGTAATAATTGGGTTTTTCATGCAGATGGTTTGCCTTATAAAAGTGCCAAATGGCGTTATAGGGCCATGAAAGCTGCAGACAAAGCATTATTAAATCTGAAGCAAATAGAGGATCAGAATGTATTGCATGATGATTTGTTTACGAGCCATTTAGCACGCATGGCCTTGATGTTAGCTGATCATTATTATTCCGCTCAAGAAGAAGTGAACCCAGAATGGCAAAGCCCACATTATGCTGTTTTTGCGAATACAAATCGAAAAACAGGCGAACTGAAACAACAGTTAGATGAGCACTTAATCGGTGTTGCTAAATCAGCGTTTAAGATTGTTCAAGCCTTGCCTAGATTAGAATCCAGTTTATTGTCTTTACAAAATAATTCTTTTTTAAGCAGCACGAAAATAAAAAATGAAAAATTTGCATGGCAAATTCTTGCTCAAAAAGAGGCTAAAAAACTCAGCGAAACCAGTGCCCAACAAGGTTTTTTTGGTATCAATATGGCGTCCACTGGCACAGGGAAAACACTGGCAAATGCCAAAATTATGTATGCGCTGGCCGATGAGAAGGAAGATAGCCGCTTTACTGTGGCTTTGGGTCTTAGAACATTGACTTTGCAAACAGGGCGAGAATATCGGAAGCAATTGGCGTTGACAGATGAGCAATTGGCCATTGCTGTTGGTGGTACGGCCTCAAAAATACTGTTTGAAAATGAGCAAAATAAACATTATGCAGAAGAAATTTTTGGTAGTGGTAGCGAATCGGCAGAAGACTTTTTGGATTCCGGCATTCAGTTAGATTATGATCTATCGGGTGTGGAGCATGCGCTTTATGAGTGGACAAGGCACAATGTACGCATTGAAAAATTATTACAAGCACCTGTTTTGGTTTGTACCATCGACCATTTGATTCCAGCAACAGACGGCACCAAAGGCGGAAAGCAAATTGGGCCCATGCTGCGCTTATTGACTTCAGATTTAATCATTGATGAGCCAGATGATTTTGGCTTAGAGGATTTACCCGCCTTGTGTCGATTGGTGTATTGGGCTGGCATGTTAGGCAGTCGTGTCTTACTTTCTACAGCCACAATGCCACCTGACTTGGCTTTTGCCGCTTTTCAAGCTTATCAAAATGGATGGGCTCAGTATGCCAAAGCCAATGTTGTTAACTGGAATCAAAAAATAAACTGTGCCTGGTTTGATGAACGCACCAAAAGTGGAGCACTAAGCCAAGAGATTCAAGATTTTAAAGTGTTTAAATCTGAACATGAAAAATATGTCGCCAAACGAATTGAGTATTTGGCCGCCAGTGCAGTCGTTAAACACAAAGGCAAAATACTAGAAAATACACAGGAAACGGACGATGTTTATAACGATTTTTCAAAAACCATTTTGCAAGGTGCATTGGCGCTTCATCAACACAATCATGTTCAAATAGATTGTAAAAAGATTTCTATCGGATTGGTGCGCATGGCCAATATTAACCCTTTGGTTGCTGTGGCCAAAGCCTTAAGTCAGCAGTTATTGCCCCCAGATACCCATATTCATTTGTGTGTTTACCACAGTCGCTATCCTTTAGCCGTTCGTTCATATTTAGAAAATCAGCTCGATAGAGCGCTTAATCGCAAAGAAAATTGGCCACCCAATGACATCAAGAAGTTGGTGCAAGACACACAAGCACGCCAGCAAATTTTTATTGTTCTGGCTTCACCTGTTGCCGAGGTGGGGCGCGATCATGATTATGATTGGGCCATCATCGAACCCAGCTCTATGCGCTCTATTATTCAAATCGCAGGGCGGGTTTTGCGTCACCGTGATATTCAACCAAAGCAGGAAAATGTCTTTTTAATTAACCAAAACATGAAGCAGTTAAAAGGTCGTGATCTTTGCTTTAGTCAACCTGGGTTTGAAGTCGAAAAAATGGGACTCAAACTACATAAACATCAACTTAATGAGGTTTTACAAGACAAGCAGTATCAACACATCAACGCGATTGAAAGAGTGGTGCAACCCAAAGATAAACATTTAGAAAATTTAGTGGCTTTAGAGCACAAAGCTTTACTGACTCAGTTGTTTACCGATACCAGTTCAGCTTCACTTTGGTGGAAAGAACAAGCGCATTGGTGTGGTGTATTACAACATTTTCAGCCATTTAGAAAGTCAAAAAAAGACGAGTCACTGTATTTGCTAGTTAATGATAATGGGTTGTTGTGGCAATGGAAAAATGAAGATGTGTTTCCACCGAAGCTGGGTACTTTGGCTGGTGCTGGCATTGAGATACAAGAAGAAAGTATTGATTTGGCACCTGGCATCAGTTTTTGGTTTGATTTAAATCCTGAAGCGATTTACGAGGCATTGGCAGCAGACTTGAAAACAGACGCAGAAGATATTTCTCGACGGTTTGGAGAGCTTAGATTGATAAGTTATGAAAGTAACGATATCAACCAATATCAATATAGTACTAATTTGGGCGTATATCAGGAGGTGAAATAATGTTGGATGAGCAAATAGAAGATACTTGGCAAAAAGCGATTAGTCGTTTTTTTGAACAAAAATACGAAGCAGATTTTGTGAAGTATTTAAAAGAGTTATTCAAGCAGGCAAATCAACTATATGAGGCAGAAAATTTTTATCACAATGATGATGTGTCTTTTGTTTTCAGTCGCAAAAACAAAAGGCAAGCAGAAAAAAAAGAGTCAGATTTTTTGTTAGAACAGTTTGAATTTTTATCTGCTTTTGAAATCAAGCCACTTAATTTGGATTTTGAGGATTTAAATAGTCAAATTGCTTTAGAAAAACAAAAACTCTTGGATAAATATTCCCCTGTAGCATGGCTCACATGGGCGGCGGAGAATGCAAGAAATGTCACCTTTGCAACCCATGTATCCAAGCTGACCCATTCTGCGATAGACAGCCCATCTTTTTTCAATACCAAAGAAGCTGTAAACAATGGTTATTTGACAACTTCAAGTTTAAAGAATGCAGTAGTAGATGGTGCTGTGCGTGGGAATCAATATGCACCTATCTATCAATTCTTAGAACTTGAATTACATGGCAAAAAACTGGTGGCCGAGTTCCATCACCAAGATACTGATTTGCTCGCAAGTTTCGCTGAGAACGAGCAGCAAAAAAAAATATGGAATATGGGGTTTGGTGCTGCGCTCAGTGAAGGCAAGCCATCGGCTCATTCTCTATTAAAGCAAGTTTATTTCCCGATAGACGACAACCAGTACCATTTGTTGAGCAATGTGGTCTCATCATCAATGGCCCAAGCATTATTTGAGTTTTCACGCAAAAATTCAGATGCTAACTTTAAATTGCGTGGCAATCAAAAATACTCGGCAATACCTTATTTTAATTTTCCAAATCGTGCCAGCATTTCTATTACAGCCAGTAATCATGGTAACGCTTCACAACTGAATGGCAAGCGTGGTGGACGTTTGGGCTTGTTTTCATGTCAACCACCGGTGTGGCAATCGCAATTAAAGCCACCTATTTATAAACACAGTTTTTTCTTTGAGCTATCAAGTCAGTACCGAGTCAGAGAAACAATTCAATATTTGGCAGATTTTTTAGTTCGTTTTGATTCTTTGTCGCTAAGTATTAAAGACCCTAAGCGCATGTGTTGGATAGAAAACTGGATAGAGGATTTAACCGAAGAAGCGATTGTGTATGTAAAGAGCATTCAATCATTGACAGCCGGTTGGTCAGACGTAAAAGACATTAAACTAAAACGCGAACAACAAATTTTGTTGGATTGTTATCGTGAGGATGAAGCCTTTGATGCTTTGAAAAACAGCAATTGGCAAGCCTCGATTGCTCAAGATTTTGCAACTTGGTTAAACACCCGTTTGCGCAAAGCCAATGGACAATTTACACCGCAAGATGAGCACAGCAAGTTATGGGCAAAGCTGTTTGAAATCAATTTTAAAGACATATTGAATGCTAAAACTTCAGCCCTGCAGGAGATGATGCCATGAGTCAATTTTTACTCATAGAAAGAATCAAAGTTCAAAATGCAAATGCAGCCTCTGGCTTTACCTGGGGATTTCCTGCCATCACGCATTTCTTAGGTTTCAGCCATCATTTAAGCAGAAAACTAATGGCCGATGCGTTATTCAAAGGCATATCCTTAAAAGGCTGCATGGTCATCGCTCATGAACAACAAATATTGAGTTACAAAGAAGCAAGCAATACGAGGTTTAGCCAAAACAAAACCGCACAATATTTGGGTTTAAAGTTTGAACATGGCAGGCTGAAAGACCCTGCAATTAATGAAGAAGCCAAAATGAACATGACTGTTTCTTTATTAATACCCGTTGAAGGTTATTTGGGTGCGAAACAAGAATTATTGATTAATTTTATTCAAAATGCCTGCCAATTACAGCGCTTGGCTGGAGGTCTTATTTTGAATATCAACGATATCCAATTAATAGATACTTCTGATGAAATCAACATTAAGAGACTTCGGAATACGCTTTTACCGGGTTTTGTACTACAAGATAGATCACATTATTTAGAGCAGCATTATCTTGAGCTTAAAAAAAATCATTCACAAGCAGAGCTATTGGATGCTTGGTTTGATTTTATTGTATTAAAACAAGTTGCAAGACCATTTTGTGAGCTAATTGATCGACACTTTGCAAAACCATTTAAAAACACAGAACCGTTATTTGAGCTGAGCGCCATGTGGCTATCACATAAAAATCAACCGTACGAACCAGGCCAAATACCCAACGCATTGATGCAGTATTTTGCAAAAGAGCAGGATAGTCTGAACCCACAGTTGGTGGCACAATGGAAAAACTATGTGCAGCCTAATGAAAAAGTATCGGCTCATTGGGAATACACTATAAAACCAGAAGCCGGTTTTTTAGTGCCCATTATGACTGGATACAAAGCCATAACAGAAGTATTTAAAGCAGGAGAAATATCCGGAACAAGGGATTCAGAAACCGATCTTTGTTTTGTTGAGTCAGTGCATTCTATCGGGGAGTGGCAAAGTATACATCGACTCAAAACGCCAGAGCATTGGCGAGCAAGTGTTTGGAATTATGCCCCCTCTGAGCAAGACTGGTATTTATGCCGACAATTGCTTACGGAGCATCAAGACCTATCGAATGACGAATTTGATCCATATGCATAAATTTTTAATAAAATAAGGAAATAGCCATGAAAATCGACTTGCCTAGCATGTTAGCTTTTGAACGCAAACTTGAGACTTCAGATGCACTGATGTTTTCCGGTGATTGGAAATCTATTCAGACACTTGAAAGCTGGAAGAGTATTCCAATTACCAAAAGACAAAATCGCTCTACACAAAGCGCCCATGGTACTTCAGATGCCGATAAAAAGAAGCCGAATCCTGTTTCTTCTAATAGCGATGATGCCAATTTGCCATTAGAACACGATACCTTGAAAGTCAGCTTTAGCTTACGGATTGTTGGTCATTTAGGAGCGCCATTTGGTTGCAATTCGCCCAAGTTCAGCCAGGCTATTCAAGAAAAAATAATTGATTTTAAAAGTAAAGAAGGTATCAGACTTCTGGCATATCGTTATGCTTACAACTTAGCCAATGGACGTTTTTTATGGCGCAATCGTGTTGGCGCAGAAGACATCACCATCATGATCAAAGCAGGGGATAAAAAATTTTGTTTTAATGCTTATGACTTTTCTTTAGCCGATTTTGATCAGTCAAAAGACAATCAAAACCTACAAGAATTAACAAATATTTTTGCCCAAGGGTTAATGGGGGATGAGAAAAGTTTTACTTTGATTCAGGTGGACGCTTTTGTGAAGTTAGGACATCAACAGCATGTTTTTCCTTCTCAAGAAATGAATATGGGAGAAAAAGGAAAAACACTGTTTCGATTAGAAGGTTGTGCTGCCATACACAACGTGAAAATTGGCAATGCCATTCGGACCATAGATACATGGTACCCACGCTATGAAACAGAGCAGTTTCCTATTGCTATTGAGCCATTTGGTGCGGTGACTCAAATAGGTGATGCTTTTCGGATTAGCAACAAAGAAGGAAATTTATATGCACTAATGCTAGATTGGGTGAATGGTGAAACATTAACAATAGAGCAACAAGCTTATGTCGTCGGTAATCTCATTCGTGGAGGCGTATTTAGTAAATCTAAATAATAAAGGAACGAATATGAAATTCTTTCAAGAAATAAGCCTTATTGAGCAGATAGAAATATCATCTTATTTTATCTGGGCCAAGCTATATGCCCAGCTACATCTTGCATTTGTAAAACAAAAAGATGCAGATGATTCTATTGCTTACGGCGTTTCATTTCCCGACTACTTGTCTTATAAAGACAAAGGGCAAGGTGGCTTGGGCCAAAGACTCCGTATTTTTGCCAATACCAAAGAAGAATTAGAAGCCTTGAAGCTTTCGCAAAGCTTGGAAAGACTGGTGGATTATGTACGAATAAATCCGATTGAATCTGTTCCTGAACATGTAGCTGGTTATGCAATGTATCAGCGCTCTCAAGTGAAAAGCAATCCTGAACGACTAGCACGGCGTTATGCAAAAAGGCATCATATTCACTACGAAGAAGCACTAAGTTTGTATGAGAAAATGACCAGTGCCATGACCAATTTACCATTTATACAAATGAAAAGTTTATCAAGTGGACAAACGTTTAAATTGTTTATAGAAAAATCACTCGTACAAAATGTGACATTGGGGCGTACTTTTACAACGTATGGCCTGAGTTCTGTTTCAATTGTTCCAGAGTTTTAACCATTATTTTTATGCTTTAAAAAAATTAAATATAAATCAATGGCTTATATTTATATAAAGAACCATTGGTATTTTGGGTTTTAAACCTATAACCAATGGTTTTTTCAGTATTTTATGTGTAAAATTGACTGTTCACTGCCGTACAGGCAGCTTAGAAAATTTGTACGCGCACCGAGAAAATGAAGCACTTGTTCACTGCCGTACAGGCAGCTTAGAAAGGCTACATGGCCATAAAAATGACGCTGGCCATTGTTCACTGCCGTACAGGCAGCTTAGAAAGCCCAGGGCTTTTGCATACTCACAAGAAGTACGTTCACTGCCGTACAGGCAGCTTAGAAAACCCAAACCACCTACGGCAACAAGGCCTTTTTGTTCACTGCCGTACAGGCAGCTTAGAAAATGATTATATCCAGTGCATCATGACTAAAATAGTTCACTGCCGTACAGGCAGCTTAGAAAACATTGGTAAATGCTGGCCAACATCGGTTTTAGTTCACTGCCGTACAGGCAGCTTAGAAACAAACTTTATCACCAAACTTAAAATCATTCATGTTCACTGCCGTACAGGCAGCTTAGAAAGCACGTTCACATGATTTGGTTATGTCGTGAAGGTTCACTGCCGTACAGGCAGCTTAGAAAAATCGTTCGATTTTAAGTCGTCAAGACGAACAGTTCACTGCCGTACAGGCAGCTTAGAAACCGCTCTTGAAACAATCGCCTCAACGGGTGCGGTTCACTGCCGTACAGGCAGCTTAGAAAGTAGTCAGCTTTTAAACCGTCTTCGCTCAACTGTTCACTGCCGTACAGGCAGCTTAGAAAATAGTCCGACATCCTTTGCTCTATTTTTAATTGTTCACTGCCGTACAGGCAGCTTAAACGAAAGAGCAACAATTTGTTTTATCGCATGTTATTTGTA
>JASLBZ010000121.1 GCA_030146285.1 Neisseriaceae bacterium
TTTACATGCGTGAACAAATGCTCAAGTCAATTTTGAGTGACTTAATGGGTTCATCTGCTGATATTGAAGCATCAGCAATTATTTCTGCTGATGGTTTAACCATGGCAGCCTTATTGCCCCAAGACGTGGATGAAGATCGGGTGGGTGCAATGGCAGCTGCAATGCTTGCTTTAGGTGAGCGCACAGCAAAGGAATTAAGTCGCGGGACATTAGATCAGGTAATGGTTAAGGGGTCAAATGGATACATTCTCATGAGTTATGCGGGTGAGGATGCTGTATTAACATTGATTGCTCGAGAAGGCGCAAAATTAGGTTTGATTTTCTTAGACGCAAAACGTGCAGCCAAAAACATTGTGGACATTCTATAAGCAAGCATTCATGACCAGTTAATAGGTGCATTCCAAAGTTTTGGAGCACCCATTTTCTGATTGCTTGATAGCGGCTTACATCATGATGTGCCAGTAGTTTGCCAATAAAGAAATGGCAATGGCCCACATAGTGAATGCCACTAAAGAATCCAATAGGCGCCAGGTGACTTTCTTCTTAAACAAAGGCAATAACAGTCTTGCACCATAGCCGATGCCAAAGAACCAAGAGAATGATGCTGCCATTGCACCCATGAAAAATAACCATTTTTCATGGGATTGCAAATGTACTGTTAAGCCACCAAGAATCACCACCGTGTCTAAATAAACATGGGGGTTCAGTAAGGTGACTGCCAGCGTTAATAGCACAACTTTACCCAGCGATTGCTGGGTATTGTTCTGGCTGATGTGTAAACTTGTATTGCCATAAAATGCACTTTTGGCAGCTCGGTAGCCATACACAAATAAAAACAGACTGCCAGCCAGTGCCAAATAAAATTGTGCCAAGGGTGCTTGATTGATAAGCTCACCTACGCCAAAAATGCCCAATGAGCTGAGTGTGATGTCAACCAAGCAGCAAATTAAAGCAACGCTAAACACATGTTGTTTTAACAAGCCTTGCTTGAGGACAAAAATATTTTGTGCGCCAATGGCGATGATTAACACTGCCATGCTTAAAAAGCCTTGGGTTATTTGGGCTGTTATGTTCATTTGAAATTTGTTGTGAAGTGAAGGTTGGGTCAATCTGAGTTTAACACCTTACCAAAGTGGTTGGCGATTCAAAAGCACATAAGAAAACCCACCTCATCGGTGGGTTGTTCAAACGGGATGACACCAGTGTGCTGTACAGCTAAAAATTAAGCAACTTGGGTTTGGTGCTCATCGCCTTGGCGTTCACGTACGGTGCCTAAAGTATAAACAGTTTCACCTTGCGCTTCTAAGAATGATTTTAATGCAGCTGCTTCATCAGCACCGACTACAACAGCCATGCCAATACCACAGTTAAAGGTGCGGTACATTTCTTGTGCTTCTACATTGCCTGCTTTTTGCAGCCATTGGAATAATTTTGGTAATTCCCAGTTAGAAGCATCAATTTGAGCAACTGTGTTTTCTGGTAAAACACGAGGAATGTTTTCGGTAATACCACCACCAGTAATGTGTGCCATGCCTTTGATTTTGAATTCTTTTAAGGCTGCTAAGATAGGTTTTACGTATAAACGTGTTGGCGCAATAATCACTTCACGTAAGGTTTTTTCACCATCAAAAGGAGTATCTAACTCTGGTGCATCACGTTCAATAATTTTGCGTACCAAAGAATAACCATTTGAGTGAGCACCGTTTGATGCTAAGCCCAATACCACATCGCCAGCAACAATGCTGCGGCCATTGATGACATTTTCTTTTTCAACCACACCAACAGCAAAGCCAGCCAAATCATATTCGCCTTCAGGGTACATACCAGGCATTTCTGCTGTTTCACCACCGATTAAAGCACAACCAGATTCTTCACAACCTTGAGCAATACCTTTAACAACATCAGTTGCACGTGCAACGTCTAGTTTTCCACAAGCAAAATAATCAAGGAAGAATAATGGCTCAGCACCTTGTACCAAAATATCATTGACACTCATGGCAACCAAATCGATACCCACTGTATCGTGTTTGTCCCAATCAAAAGCCAGTCTTAGCTTGGTACCCACACCGTCAGTTCCTGAAACCAATACCGGGTTTTTGTACTTTTTGCTAATTTCAACCAGCGCTCCAAAGCCACCTAAGTCGCCTAAAACCTCTGGACGCATGGTGCGTTTTGCAAAAGGCTTAATGTTTTCGACCAGCTGATCGCCTGCATCAATATCAACACCGGCATCGCGGTAGCTCAGTGAATCGCTCATAATTATTCCTTACTCTTGAAAAAAATAGTGCCTATTACTTGTCATGGTCATAGTCGCTAGCTTATCCTTAAGCTAACTATCGATTGATAGCGACTAAAGAAACCGTATTTTACCTGAAAGTTGGCTATGTATTGTAGAAGAAAGCAGACTTATACACCTTTAATTGTCGGATTGGTGATGTTAGGGGCATTTATTTGGCTGATTAACAGCTTAGGCAGTGTGTTAACGCCATTTGTAGCTTCTGCTATTTTGGCCTATATATTGCATCCTTTGGTGGATAAACTGGTTAAAAAAGGCATAGGACGCACCTTTGCCGCCTTATTGGTGATGTTGTTTGCGATTTTGTTGGTTGTGATTTTGTTTTTAATTGTTGTACCGATGCTGATTTCGCAAGTTTCTAATATTATGGCAAAAATGCCACAAATCGTGCATTACTTTCAGGACATCATCTTGCCGTGGATTAACCGCATGGCAGGGACAACGTTGAACTTTGATGCTGATGCAATTGCAAAAGTCATCAAGGATAATGGTGAAGAAATTCAATCAGGATTAAGTAAAATTGTTCCTGTTGTGGCACAAAGTGGCGGCAGCATGGTGGCCATTATTACCAACTTGGTCTTTATGCCTTTTTTATTGTATTACTTCTTGTTGGACTGGAAACGTTGGGGCATTGGTGTCCAAAAATTATTCCCACGGCGATATGTGGCAGACGTGACTCGCATTGCTTACCAATTGGATGATGTTTTGGGTGAGTTTTTGCGTGGGCAAATTTTGGTAATGTTAATCATGGGTACTTTTTATGGTACGGGTTTGGCATTAACAGGACTTGATTCTGGTTTTGCAATTGGTATGATTGCAGGCTTATTGGTATTCATTCCTTATTTGGGTGCTTTTGTTGGCTTGTTCTTGGCCACATTGGCAGCCATTTTGCAGTATGGCGACTGGACAAACTTGCTGATTGTTTGGGCAGTTTTCTCTGTAGGGCAAGTGACGGAAGGATTCTTTGTGACGCCTCGCCTAGTGGGGGAGCGAATTGGTCTTTCACCACTTTGGGTGATTTTTGCCTTGATGGCATTTGGCAAGCTATTAGGCTTTGTTGGCATGCTGCTTGCTTTGCCATTGGCTGCCATTTGTTTGGTCTTGTTGCGTGAAGGTGTGAGCTATTACTTCAATACGAAGTACTACCAATTGAAAAAATAGATAAATATACCAAAAGTAATTGAGTTGTGCGGCAATGTCATGGCATCATACTTGCCGCACCTCAGTTAATAATGTCTGTTCCAAGCATTATTTTGGACAAAAAGTAGAGTATTAGGCCATTGAATCAGTTAATGTTTGATTTTGCCAGTGATGAGTACCCGGAATTTGCAAAATTCTTGGGGAAATCCAATGCAGAATTGTTACAAATTTTACAAGCGCAACAAGAACGTCTCGTTTTTGTGTGGGGACAGCCTACGGCTGGTAAAAGCCATTTATTGGAAGCGTGGGTTGGGCAGGCAGTTGCACAAGGCAAAAACGCATTGTATTTGCATGCAGGTCGTGATGAGTTAACAGATTATGCACGTGAGTTTGAGTTTTTGGCTGTGGATCAAGTCGATTTATTGTCTGCAGAAGAGCAAATTATTTTGTTCTCTATTTTCAATGAAGTTCGTGATGGCGAGCGTGGCTACTTATTGTTAAGCAGCGATGCGCCTCCTTCTCAGTTGTATATTCGTGAAGATTTAAGAACCCGTATGGGTTTTTGTTTGGTTTATGAAGTCAAAATGCTCAGCAACCAAGAAAAAATTGATGCGCTTTGCAGTTTTGCCAAAATTCGGCAAATCTCTATTGATAAAGACAAAGAGCTTTTTCAATACCTGTTGTCTCATTACAGCAGAGACATTGACCGATTGATTTTTTTATTAGAGCAGCTAGAGCAGTATTCGTTAATCATGAATAAGCGCATTAATATGGCGCTTCTTAAAAAAATTTTACAGCAAAGTGAGTGACATGAATTTAGCCATTTTTGATTTGGATCACACCTTGATTACTTGCGACTCAGACAATGAGTGGCCACGTTACTTAATGAAAAAAGGTGTGGTTGACCAAGATTTTGTTGCGAAGAAAAATGAGTATTTTTACCAACAGTATTTGGATGGCTGCCTGAATGTTCCTGAGTTCTTGGCATTTCAACTTGAACCATTGACCCGTTTTAGCCGTGCAGAGCTAGATGTTATGCACCAAGAGTTTATGCAAGAGTTTATTGAGCCGCATATTACTGCTGAGGCAATCGCTTTGGTAGAACAGCACCAAAAAGCAGGCGACACAGTGATGTTATTGTCTGCTACCAATGAATTTATCATTCGCCCCATTGGTCAACGTTTTGGTATTGAACATGTTATTGGTGTTTCTTTGGAGACCAATAGCGAGGGCGAATTTACTGGTGGTTATATTGGCGTTCCTAGTTATCAAGAAGGCAAAATTACTCGCTTAGAGGAGTGGCTAGACGGTCATGGCAAAACTGTGACTGATTACGACAATATCTATTTTTATAGTGATTCGCGTAATGATTTGCCACTTTTGAACTGGGTTAATCGACCCGTAGCAGTCAATCCTGATGAAATTGTTGAAGCACGTGCCCTAGAGCAAGGCTGGCCAATCATTCGGTTTGCAAACAATAACTAGATAACTCTCAACATAACCAGAGACAAAGCAGGTTGCTCAAAAGGCAACCTTTATGAATTGTAGATATCATATCTACTTTGAGAGAAATGTATTATGACTGATGTTTCAATGAAAAAGACGTCAACTGGGGCCTTGGTTGCCATCGGTTTGATGTTATTCGCGCTATTCTTTGGTGCTGGCAACTTGATTTTCCCTGCAGGCCTAGGTCAACAAGCAGGTGAGAATTTAACACCTGCAATGCTTGGATTTATTTTTACGGGTGTTGGATTGCCTTTATTGGGTATTTTGGCAATTGGTTATTCAGGTTGCAAAGACATTCAAGAGTTGGCTTCACGTTTTCATCCCGCTTACGGCGTAATTTATGCTGTTCTATTGTATTTAACCATTGGTCCATTCTTTGCGATGCCACGCACAGCGACGGTATCATTTGAAGTGGGTATTGTGCCGTTCTTAGGTGACAAGGACCATGATTTGTATTTGGTCTTGTTCAGCATTGCTTTTTTCTTGATTTCTTGGTGGTTGTCTTTAAGCCCAGGAAAATTGGTTAATCGTGTTGGTAAAGTTCTAACGCCATTGTTGTTATTGTGTATCGGTATTTTGGTGGTGGCTACGATAGTAAATCCTATGGGCATTGCGCAGCCAGCACAAGGTGTTTATGCAACCAAGCCGTTTGTCTCTGGTTTCCTTGAAGGCTATCAAACCATGGATGCTTTGGCTTCTTTGGTATTCGCCATCATTGTGATTAATGCCATCCGTGCGATGGGCATCACAGACAAAAAAGCGATTACCATGAGCACCCTAAAAGCTGGTATTGTGGCATCCTTTTTCTTGGCGATTGTGTATGTGTTCGTTGCCAAAATGGGCGTGAATTCAGTTGAACAAACAGGCTATTTGCCCAATGGTGCACCTGTATTGGCTGCAACGGCACAGTTTTATTTTGGTCACATCGGTAACGGCTTATTGGCAGTGATTATTTTATTGGCTTGTATCACCACCAGCGTGGGTTTGATTACGGCATGTGCGGAATACTTTCACCGCTTGGTGCCAGCGATTTCATTCAAAGGCTATGCAACAGGTTTGGCCATCTTTGCTGCCATTATTGCCAATAAAGGTTTAACCAACATCATTTCATATGCGATTCCAGTATTGATGTTCTTATATCCATTGACGGTTGTGATTATTGTTTTGGCTTTCTTGAATAATTTATTCAAAGGTCGCCAAGTGGTGTATGCAACGACTTTGGGTTTAACATTAATTGTCAGCTTATTTGATGGTTTGAATGCCGCAGGCTTATTAAGCGAAAGCGTGATTAATGCATTAACAACCTACTTACCAGGCTATGCACTTGGTATGGGTTGGGTATCACCTGCAATTATTGGCTTTGTAATTGGTTTTATTTGGACTAAACTGTCACCTAAAGCATAAGGCTTAGACTGATAAAAATAGGCTGCCTGAATGTTTCAGGCAGCCTATTTTATTGATTATAATTCATTGTTAATTTATTGTGAGTAGGACAAACATGTTACGTACTATCTTAGGTGGCAAAATTCATCGTGCTACCGTAACAGAAGCAGATTTAAACTATGTTGGCAGCATCACGGTTGATGAAGATTTATTGGATGCAGCTGGTATTTTGGTCAATGAACGTGTACAAATTGTGAATAACAATAATGGGGCACGCTTAGAAACCTATACCATCGCAGGCAAGCGTGGCAGCGGTGTGATTTGTTTGAATGGCGCAGCCGCACGATTGGTACAAAAAGGAGACTTGGTGATTATCATGTCTTACATCATGGTTACCGATGCCGAAGCCAAAGCACACAAACCGCAAGTTGTCTTGGTGAATGAAGACAATCAGATTCGCGATATTATTCATTACGAACCCGCCAGTACCGTTTTGTAAACACGGATTTTCACTTTAATTTTCTATTTCGAGGCTTTTTCGATGAGCAGCATTAAAAGATTTATCAAGCAAGCCAGCTCGGTATTGCGTCGTTTGGATGCTTGGTTACCACCAGAAATCAAAGAGCCCGATTGGAATAGCATTGCCTTTCGTTGGCACAAAGTCGGAGCGGTTGGCTATTTGCAAAGCCTGCCTAAACCCCATACTTTTTCCTTAAGCCGCTTGTCTGCGCTCGAAGGGCAAATGGCGAAACTGGTTCGCAATACCGAACAGTTTTTGGCAGGCAAAAGTGCGAACAATGTTTTGCTTTCTGGTGCGCGTGGTACGGGCAAATCATCACTGGTTAAAGCCTTGCTGCATGAATATGCCGAGCAAGGCTTGCGATTGATTGAAGTGGACAAAAGCGACCTAGTGGCTTTGCCTGCTTTGTTAAGTCTGCTAGAAAAGCGTCCTGAACGTTTTATTGTGTTTTGTGATGACTTATCCTTTGAGCAAGGTGATGATGCCTATAAGGCACTTAAAACAGCTTTAGATGGCGGTTTGTCGCAGCGCTGTCAGAATGTGCTGGTGTATGCCACTTCGAACCGCCGACATTTGATGCCAGAATTTTTTGGTGAGAATACCGGCAGTACGGGTTTGGGCGGTGAAGTGCATCCACAAGAAGCCATTGAAGAAAAAGTTTCTTTGTCAGATCGTTTTGGTTTATGGTTAAGTTTTTACCCATTTGATCAAATTAGCTATCTGGCGGCAGTTAAAAACTGGCTAGAGAGCATGGACATTGCTTACGATGAGACAGCAGAAAAAGCAGCACTCGCTTGGTCATTGCAACGGGGTGCTCGCTCAGGGCGAGTGGCTTGGCAGTTTGTTTGTGATTGGGCAGGTCGAAGTGAGCAAGATCGGATTGTTGATTGATTAAAAAAGCAGCGTAGAGCTGCTTTTTTTGTGTGCGAGAGCCAAAGGCTAATCAGGCAAAATATCATCATATTCAGCAAGCATCTGAATGATATGGGGGTATTTTTTATATTTTATTTTGGCTTGTTTGAGCTCTTTGCGGGTGTTGTTACAATAAAATGCGATCTTTTGATTAAGCTTGCGGCTTTGGTCAAGCGCAGGGTCACCGGAAAACTCACCTGCAAAATGAATGCAGTTATCCATTTTATGGGTGAGTTTTTGAACATCCTGAGGGTAGGGGGATTTTGCCCAAAGGTTTGTAGATGAGATGGCCAGTAAGCCAATGCTTAAAATGATATTTTTTTTAATCATTGTTAATGTCTTTGTTGTTATTACCAATATTGTCAATCTACCATCAAAAGCATCTTGGCGTGATGGCAATACCAGTGGTATGTTTTAATCCAGCAAGATATTCTGAAGCACCAGCATGTCAATTAATTGAACACCATCTTCAATAATGGCTTGTTCATAGTTTTCCAAGAAAAAATTCTTGCGAATGCTGTGCGGCTGAAAGCCATTTTTTTGGTAAAAATGAATTTGTTTTTGAGCGCAGCTCGGGGTGCCAACAATCAGGTTTTTAAAACCAAGCGTCGCCAAAGATGCTTGAATCAACCACAGTAAACGGCTGCCGATGCCTTTATTTTGTTCTGTTTGAAGCACCGCAATGTTTTTCAGTTCCACTGTATCTTGGTCGATGGGCAAGAGGCAAAATACTGCCTGATTCTCATGCTCATGTTGCAGTACAAAAACATCGCCAATATGAACATAACGATTGATGGCATCGCGGGTTTCATCTGCTAGTAATAGCAAATCATAAGGATAGTCACCATTTGTTATGGGATAGATTGCATAAGCCAAGCCAAATTGGGAGATGACTTTTTGACGCAAGGATTCATCGAGGCATAAGGTTTTCATCTAGGCAGCCTGTAAGCATTAATGAATGATGGACTCATGCTCTAAAATGGCTTGTGGGTATTGGCTTAATTGTTCTTTGGCAAATTGCCAAGCCGCTATTAATTGTGCACAAGCATCGCCTGAAGCTTTAACCCCAAATTCAATTTTGTATTTTTGACCTTCATGAAAATAAGGGTCATCTTCTTTGATAATGGTAGGTAAGCTAAAGCTATTGATGTGGGGGAATTTGGCTTCAATGGCTTCCATAATCGGGCTCAGTTCTGACTCGGGTAAGCCATACAAAATGGCACTGCATACTTCGTGTTTGGTTTGGTTAAAATAATCTTGGTAGTGATTGTCTAATACCCATTCAAGCATGGGATGTGCCATTTCAGGAAAACCTGGTACAAAGTAATGTTCTTGAATAGAAAAGCCAGCAACACGGTTGTAAGGGTTGGGAATGATGTCAGCACCCGCTGGAAACTCTGCCATGTGTAAACGCTGTAAATGGGGGGCACTGTCCAATGTCTGGCCACGGCTTAAACTATTTTCTTCGATAAAACCAGCCGCAATCGGGTGTAAAACAATCGGTACATCCAAAGCCAAAGCAGCCGCTTGGCGAGTGTGGTCATCGGGCGTTGCGCCAATGCCACCTGTGATAAAACAAGGCTGTTTTTCTAAAAAGCTCCTGCGCAATTCTTGTGCCAATAATGGGCGATCATCAGGTAAGTATTGGACTTTGGCCAAGCGAAGACCACGCGTGCTTAACATATTTTTAACTGCTGCAAAATGCTTGTCGATGCGCGTACCATGTAGGATTTCGTCGCCAATGATGATTAATGAAATATCCATGTGATTTCGTCTTATTAAGTAAGGTAATAAAAAGCCGCTTCTAAAGAAGCGGCTTGTTTCATTATTGGGTTTTTTGCAATAATTCTAAGATGGCGACTGCCGCTTCTGAGTCTACAAAGCCAAAGACAGATAATAAACCAGCCAACATCATGCCTGTAATCATTATCATCATAAAGTAGGCCAAATACCCAATAACAACTTTAAAAGGTTTCACACCGCTTAGGTAAACCACACCATTGATTTGAACAAAGAAAGTCCAGAATGACCAAATCACACCGACCATGGCTAAATTCGGAGCATAAAACAATAAAATTTCTGGCAAAACCAATGCTTCAGTAATGAAAATAAAGCCCAGTAATTGTAAGTTTTTAGCACCGTAATACCCCAATACTTTTTGCAAAGTTAAGGTCAGTACAAACCACTTCAAAACAGTAAAAGCAAATGCAGTCACGACAATGTCGCTGTGACTGGCAAAAATAGGGCTTAAGGCAGCCTGACCTGCAGGAAGCAAGTCAGATGCTTTTGCCAACATGGTTTGCGCATTCATGTTGAAAAGACTGGCATTCACAAAAGACAGTGCCAGTAAAATCGCCACCACCACGGTAACATGGTAGCGGTAGGTTTCTTGTGGTTTGTAGCGCATGCGCAAGGTAGCCCATGCATCAAGTAGGAATTGGTACATCAATGACCTTTAATTATTTATCGTGTAATACTGCAGCATCTAAAGTGTTTTGCATTAATGTTGCAATGGTCATTGGACCCACCCCACCTGGAACAGGTGTAATCATGGCAGCTTTTTCTTTGGCAACATCAAATTCAACATCGCCACATAGCTTGCCAGTATCTAAGCGATTAATACCCACGTCAATAACAATCGCACCAGGTTTAATCCATTCACCTTTGACAAAGTTTGGAATGCCCACGCCAGCAACAACAATATCACCAGAAGCAACTTCGGCTGCTAAGTTTTGCGTCGCAGAATGGCAAACCGTCACCGTGGCACGCGCCAGCAACATTTCTAGAGCCTGTGGGCGACCAACAATATTGGATGCACCAACAATCACCACTTTTTTGCCTTTAACGTCAACGCCGCTCTCTTCAAGCATAATCATCACGCCGCGGGGGGTACAAGGGCGCATTAATGGCATTTTGGTTGCCAAACGGCCTACATTGTAAGGGTGGAAGCCATCGACGTCTTTGTCTGGTTGGATGCGTTCTAGGACAGCTTGGCTATCAATGTGTTTTGGTAGGGGTAATTGAACCAAGATGCCATCAACCTCATCGTTGGCATTCAATTCATCAATCAACGTTAACAAAGCCTCTTGGCTTAAGTCTGAACCGTATTCATATGACAAAGATTTGATGCCTACTTTGTCACAAGCAATTTTCTTATTGCGAACATAAACAGCACTAGCAGGATCGTCACCCACCAATACAACGGCCAAGCATGGTTGGTGCTTACCTTCGGTCATGCGTTGTTGGATTTGGGTTTGAACTTTAAGGAGACGATTTGCTGAAATGGCTTTGCCATCAATCAATTGAGCGGTCATTTTTCTTTCCTACAGGGAAGTTTTGGAGGCGACCATCACGGTCGAGCTTATCTAACAGCGGCTATTTTCTCACTTTTCGAGCGAGATTTCACCTCTTTATCAATAGAAAACAGCAAATATGACGTTAAAGTTCTAGGTGGATTTGTTTATATTTGAATGGCATTCTTTATGGGCGATATAAAGAATGCCATGTTGGAGTTAAATATTGCTAACAGGTGGCTTGAAACCGCGTAGGCGTAAGGCATTGAACAACACAAAAACACTAGACAAAGCCATGGCGCTGGCAGCAAACACAGGTGACAATAGTGTTTGGTTAAATGGATACAATACGCCAGCGGCAACGGGGATTAAAGCGGCATTGTAAGCAAATGCCCAAAATAAATTCTCTTTGATGTTGCGAAGCGTGGCTTGCGATAAGGCCAGAGCAGTCGGAACACCTGTTAGCTCACCTGACATCAATACCACATCAGCCGCTTCAATGGCGATGTCGGTTCCTGTGCCAATGGCAATACCGACATTGGCATGGGCCAATGCAGGTGCATCATTGATACCATCTCCGACATAGGCAACCTGACCATATTGCTTTTGCAATTTGCTAACCGCGTCGACTTTTCCTTCGGGTAAAACCTCGGCAATCACTTCATCAATGCCCAATTGCTTGGCAATGGCTTGGGCTGTATGTTGGTTGTCACCTGTGATCATGGCAACCTTAATTCCCAATTGATGTAAAGCTTTAATGGCTGCTGGTGTTGAGGGCTTAATGGCATCTGCCACAGCAATCATGGCTGTGAGTTGGCCATCAATGGCAACATAGATTGGTGTTTTACCTTCTTGGCCCAGTTGTTTGGCTTGCTCTGCAAACACAGCGATGTCCAAATGCAATTGTTGGCTCATGTAGCGATCAGCACCAATTTGAACCAAATGGCCTGCGACAGTGGCACGGACACCATAACCGGTAACAGATTCAAACTCTTCTACGGTATCCAATGTCAAATTTTGTTCTTGTGCTGCAATCACAATGGCACGGGCAATGGGATGCTCTGATTTGTTTTCAACAGCAGCAATCAAGGCCAAAATGTCATTTTTTGCCAATGGACTTTTGGTATTGACATTGAAGTCCGTTAAGCTCGGTTTGCCCGTGGTCAGTGTTCCTGTTTTATCAACAGCCACCACTTTGGCTTCTTTTAAAGACTGTAAGGCTTCACCTTTTCTAAATAAAATACCCAATTGAGCAGCGCGGCCAGTGCCGACCATAATCGAAGTCGGAGTGGCCAGACCCATGGCACAAGGACAAGCGATAATCAAAACGGCTACAGCATTGACCAAAGCAAAGCTTAGAGCAGGGGATGGGCCGAAAATCATCCACACAATAAAGGTTAAGAGGGCTAAACCCATGACAATCGGAACAAATACTGCGGTGATTTTATCAACCAAAGCTTGAATGGGCAGTTTGGCTGTTTGGGCTTGTTCAACCATGCGAATAATGTTGGCCAATACGGTGTCCGCACCAATTTGAGTCACGCGGTAGCTTAAGATTCCTGTTTGGTTGACCGTGCCACCAATCACTTTGGCATCGGTATTTTTTTTCACAGGAACAGGTTCGCCACTGATCATGGCTTCGTCGACATAACTTTCACCCGAGATAACCATGCCATCCAATGCGATGCGCTCACCAGGTTTGGCTTCTAAGATATCACCGACAACAATGTCTGCAATGTCTTTTTCTACAGGCTGCCCATCAATGAGGACGGTGGCTGTTTTGGCTTGAAGGCCAATTAAATGCTTGATTGCAGAGGAGGTGTTTCCTTTGGCTTTGGACTCAAAAAAACGTCCCAATAAAATCAAAGCAACAATCACGCCGGCTGCTTCATAATAGACATTGACTGAGCCTTGGGGCAGTAAATGAGGGAAAAATGTTGCCACGACAGAGTATAAATAAGCAGAGCTGGTACCCACTGCAACCAAAGAATTCATGTCTGGAGACAGGTTTTTCAGATTTCTGAAGCCAACTTTTAAAAAAGGTAGGCCTGGAATGAATAAAATTAAACTGGCCAGCACAAATTGCAAATACCAACTGTTTTGGGTACCAATATTGGTGGCTACCCAGTGATGAACAGCAGGGATAAAGTGGCCGCCCATTTCCAATAAGAACAATGGAATTGCAAAAATACTGGCCAAGCACAAGCGTTTTTTGATGTGGGCAAATTCTTGCTGTTGTCTGGCTGCCAATTCATCATTGGCAGATTCGGCATTGTTAATGAGTTTGGCTGTGTAGCCTTTTTTATCGACAGCTTGAATCAGCAGTTCTGTTGCCAGTGGGCTGACGCCGGTGACGCTGGCGCGCTGTGTGGCCAGATTGACAGTCACTGCAGTCACGCCCATAACAGTCAATAAGCCTTTTTCTACATGACTAACACAGGAGGCACAAGTCATGCCATCGATACTGAATTCCAGTGTTTGGATGGCCACATCGTAGCCTATTTTTTCAACGGCTTGAATGAGGCGAGGAATGTCCAATTGCTGATTGTATTGGATGCTGGCAGATTCTGTCATGAGATTCACGCTGACATGCTCTACATCAGGCAAGGCTTGGATGGCTTTTTCCACCCGACCCACACAAGAAGCGCAAGTCATGCCAGTAATCAATATTGGAAAGTTTGTATTACCCATTGTCTTGAACTCCATGCGTTTGTAATAGAATGGCAACAGATTAATGCTTTACATTAGGTTAAGGTCAATATTATTTTTAGACTGTTAACATGAAAATTGATTTCACTGTTTTTTCTATAAATAAAATAAATTTAAAATTCAAATGGATGGTGGAAATATCGAAATATTTAAGAAAATAGATTGACGGATTTAAACTTCGTCGGTATAGTTCGTTTTCTCAGTCGGGGCGTAGCGCAGCCTGGTTAGCGCATCTGCTTTGGGAGCAGAGG
>JASLBZ010000154.1 GCA_030146285.1 Neisseriaceae bacterium
CATGGCTTTTTCACCTGTGGTCAAAATGATTTCACATTCTGGTATTTGCGCCAATAAACCACGAATATCACGTTCTTCAATCACTTCTAAAAATTTATCTGAAGCATTGCCTGTTAGGCGATGGGCCTTATATACCGTATCGTTTAATGCAAAACCTACTTCACATAAAAATGCTTGGATGCTGTCTGTTAACAAAACCTTATTTTCGATGTCCAAAAAATGGTTTTTATCTTGGAAAAAAATCAAACCCATGATGCGCCACATGTCATTGGTGAAATTCGGATAATAAAAATTCACACTCCAACGCGCCAATGGTGGTGGGAATGTTCCCATCATCAAAACCTTGGCATTGGGCGGTAAAAATGGAGCAAGTGGATGGGTTTCAATGATTTTGGGTTCCATAACACGATTTCAGGCTGCCTATTGAAGTCCTCGATAGTAACACAACGCTACCAAATACCTAACCGACAAAACCCAAATGAAATATAATGCTGTTTTCATCCTCCCATTGAAAGAGCAATATGAAAGAAATAAAACAAGATTCTTGGCGCAATACAGGCTCATGGCACACCAGCCACGATTTGGACGAAACTGTGGTTAATGACATCTTGGATGAGTACATTCAATCCAGTGTTGCATTTGAAGAAGAGAAAATAAAAGCATTCATTCAATCCAAAATTCATGCGCATCAATACGAAAGTCACATGAAATGCATTGAAGAAAAAATCAAAGCAGTTGGCGTGTTTTTAAACCAAAAAATGTAATTGATGTGAATCATCGAAGCTACATGATGTTAAAAACGGAAGCCTTGCTTCCGTTTTTAACATCACTTCAATCAGCTTATGGAGTTAAGCTGTTACCATAGACCGAATCGAGACTGGCAAGCGTTCCATATCAAACTCACGAACCTGATCGTGGGCAAAACCAGCTTGGATGAAATTCTCATTGTCAGCACTTTCAATCCAAATGGCAGACTGATCCAATGCTTCGGCCAACTCTTTCATGGTTGCATTTCTTTTTTCAACATTTAACTTAATATTAACTGGCACCAATGTGGTTGCCAAATTGAACAAGCCTTTGTGGTTTAGCTGAATACAAGATTCCTCGACCAAACGGCGAACAATCCATTCTTGCAAAGCAGAGCGGTAAAATTTCATATCAACAGATTGTGCATTATGGGGATGAGAAGCAATTAAGATCATTTTTTTTTGTGCCACATCCACATAGCTGTAAACACAAAATTCTGTGCTCTCAACGGATATACCTGAGAAATTTTCAGAAAAATTTTGCAAAAATTGTATTTCCAACATAATCATCCCCTAATAATAAAAATCTTAATGAAAATCCCAACTCACATATTAAAGATACCCGCAAAAATATGACATGATTATATATTAGAACCCAGCACATCTGTTTTATAATTGCATCACCCCACCCACTGTCTAGTGAAAACCCCCTGTCCTTCTATGATTTCACGCCACATCCGAATGCACAGTCTTTTGCACTCAAGATAATTTGAACCTTGTACGGCACAACAACAATCGCACCATTGCATGAATCCATATTGGATACACCCTTGATAAACTGAAATGTTATTTTCATTTTATGGTGCTTGTAGTATACAAACAACATAATGTAATTTCGTTTTTTATTCTCACAAGAAGACGCAATTGTCTTTTTAGCGTAAAATACACTCTTTATTTCTTTCAACCAGTTGGTAGAAAACACGACATGATTGAAGCAGAACAACTCAATGCCATCTACAATCATTTAGATGATTTAGAAACACGCAATCAAGACATTCGGGGGTATCTTTGACTACGATGGTAAAAAAGACCGTCTAGAAGAAGTTATTGGCCTATCGGAAGATCCTGAACTTTGGAATGATCCTAAAAAAGCCCAGGAAGTTGGCAAAGAACGCAAAATGTTAGAAGACATTGTTGTGGTTCTTGATAACATTACCCAAGGCATTGAAGACAATCGTATGCTGCTTGATATGGCAGTAGAAGAAAAAGACGATGATTCAGTGCTTGCCATTGAAGAAGAAGTGGCCGCTTTAGAAACTGCCATGGCTGATTTAGAGTTCAAACGCATGTTTGACCAGCCAGCAGATTCAAACAATTGCTTTATCGATATTGTTGCCGGTGCCGGTGGTACAGAAGCAGAAGACTGGGCCGGAATGCTATACCGCATGTATTTGCGTTATGCCGAGCGCAAAGGCTTCAAGGTTGAGATTTTAGAAGAAGATGATGGCGATATTGCCGGTATTAACCGTGCCACCATCAAATTAACAGGCGAATACGCCTATGGTTTGCTGCGTACAGAAACAGGCGTTCACCGCTTGGTTCGCTGTTCTCCTTTTGACTCAGCCAACAAACGCCATACCTCATTTACTTCAGTCTTTGTTTACCCTGAGGTGGATGACAGCTTTGAAATTGAAATCAATCCAGCAGATTTGCGTGTCGATACTTACCGTGCCAGTGGCGCAGGTGGTCAGCACATTAACAAAACCGACTCTGCTGTGCGTTTAACCCATAATCCAACAGGCATTGTGGTGCAGTGTCAAAACGACCGTTCACAACACAGAAACCGCGACGAAGCGATGAATATGTTGCGAGCCAAGTTGTTTGAGTTAGAAATGCGCAAGCGCAATGAAGCCAAACAAAGTTTAGAGGCCACCAAATCAGATGTGGGTTGGGGCCATCAAATTCGTTCTTATGTATTTGACCAATCGCGCATTAAAGACTTACGAACCGGTTTTGAAGTTGGCAACATCCGCGGTGTTATGGATGGTGACTTGGATAACTTTATCCAAGCTAGCTTAAAGCAAGGCGTCTAATTTTCAGGCAGCCAGCTTTGGTATAAAGTCGCTGCCTGGGTGTTTTAACCCAATTGTTTTTAGAGATGATGATTCATGATTAATCCTATTGTTGCACTCTCTCCACTTGATGGTCGTTACGCAAAATCTGTTGAAGCATTGCGTCCTATTTTTTCTGAATATGGCTTGATGAAAGCACGTATCCGTGTCGAATTAAGCTGGTTAAAAGCCTTAGCGGCAGAACCAAAAATTGCAGAAGTTCCTGCTTTTAGCAGTTTCACCATCAATGAAATTGACAACGTAATTGAGTCATTTTCACTGGACGATGCTGAAGTGGTTAAAACCATCGAAGCACGCACCAACCATGACGTTAAAGCCATTGAATACTGGTTAAAAGAACGCTTCAGTGGTGTTCCTGAAGTATTGGCAGTTAGTGAATTCATTCACTTCGCTTGTACCAGTGAAGACATCAACAATTTAAGCCATGCTTTGATGCTTAAAGAAGCTTTAAACGATGTTTACTTGCCACAAGTATCTGAAATTGTTGCCCGTTTAAAAGACTATTCTTACGAGTTCTCTGCAACACCGATGATGAGCCGTACCCATGGTCAACCAGCAACACCAACAACTTTGGGCAAAGAATTGGCCAACGTGGTGCACCGTTTAGAACGTCAAATCAAACAAATTTCTGCACAAGAATTCTTGGGTAAAATCAATGGCGCTGTGGGCAACTACAATGCACACATGGTTGCTTACCCAGAAGTGGATTGGGAAGCACATTGCGAAAGTTTCGTCAGCAATGACTTGGGTTTAACATTCAACCCTTACACCATTCAAATTGAACCGCATGATTACATGGCTGAGTTGTTCCAAGCCATGAGCCGCATCAATACGATTTTCATCGACTTTAACCGCGATGTTTGGGGCTATATCTCTTTGGGTTACTTCAAACAAAAAGTCAAAGCCGGCGAAGTGGGCAGCTCAACCATGCCACACAAAGTCAATCCAATTGATTTTGAAAACTCAGAAGGCAACTTGGGCATGGCAAACGCCATCTTAGGTCACTTAGCAGAAAAACTACCTGTTTCTCGCTGGCAGCGTGACTTAACCGACAGTACCGTACTTCGCAACATGGGTGTTGGCTTTGGTTACACTATCTTAGGTTTAGTGGCTCATTTGCGTGGTTTGAATAAATTGGAAATCAATGCTGCTGCCTTACTAGCTGATTTGGATGCAACTTGGGAATTGTTGGCTGAGCCTATCCAAACTGTGATGCGCCGCTACGCTGTTGCCAATCCTTATGAGCAATTAAAAGATTTAACCCGAGGTAAAGGCGGTATTACCCCTGAAACCTTGAAAATCTTTATTGAACAATTGGAAATTCCAGAACACGAAAAAGCAAAATTATTGCTATTGCGTCCTGAAACCTATATTGGTAAAGCAGTAGAATTGGCCAATCG
>JASLBZ010000166.1 GCA_030146285.1 Neisseriaceae bacterium
TTCGTGACTGTCTCTAAAAGGCATGCCTTTTTTAACCAAGTAATCGGCCAAATCGGTTGCAGTTGCAAAACCTTGCATCACGGCTTTGCGCATGGCTTCAGGTTTAACCGTTACGCCTTGCATCATTTCTGCATAAATACGCAAAGTATCAATCAAAGTATCCACCGTATCAAACAATGGTTCTTTGTCTTCTTGGTTGTCTTTGTTATACGCCAAAGGCTGTGATTTCATCAAAGTAATCAAACCCATTAAATGGCCCACGACACGGCCACTTTTACCGCGAACCAATTCAGGCACATCGGGATTTTTCTTTTGTGGCATGATGCTAGAGCCTGTGCAAAAGCGATCAGCAATATCAATAAAGCCAATGCGTGGGCTCATCCACATCACCAATTCTTCACTCAAACGAGACAAGTGAATCATCACCAAGCTTGCTGCTGCGGTAAATTCAATGGCAAAGTCTCGATCTGAAACTGCATCCAATGAGTTTTGGCAAATGGCTTCAAAGCCCAACAACTCTGCCGTTAAATTGCGGTTAATCGGGAATGTGGTTCCAGCCAAAGCAGCTGCACCCAAAGGCATGCGATTGACGCGTTTACGGCAATCGACCATGCGTTCAAAGTCGCGACCCAACATTTCAACATAAGCCAACATGTGGTGACCAAAACTTACTGGCTGCGCCACTTGTAAGTGGGTAAAGCCTGGCATCACAATATTGGCATTTTTTTCAGCCAAGTCAACCAATGACGCTTGTAAGGCACGAATGCCATCCATAATAATGAGCATTTCATCACGCAACCACAAGCGAATGTCTGTTGCCACTTGGTCATTGCGACTGCGGCCGGTGTGCAAACGTTTACCCGCATCGCCGATTTTATCGGTCAAGCGGCGCTCAATATTCATGTGCACATCTTCTAAATCCAACGACCATTCAATTTGGTTCGCTGCAATTTCAGACAAAATCTCTTGCATGCCTTGTTCAATCGCAGACAAATCCACGTCACTTAAAACGCCTGCTTCTTTTAGCATCTTGGCATTAGCCAATGACCCTTGAATATCCCATTTGGCAAGTCTTTTATCGAAATCAATTGATCCTGTGTATTTTTTTACCAACTCTGACACAGGTTCGTTAAAACGACCTGACCAAGTTTTGTTATCATGCATATTATGTCATCCTGTTAAAACGACCAAATTTGATCTGAGTATAAAGCTAAACTATGGATATTATACGCCAACCTTTTGCATTATTTGCAGTCCCTGACTTTAGAAACTTAAGCATCATGATAAAAATCTACATCAGCATATTGATTTTTATGCTGTTGTGGCCTTTGTTTACCATGCATGAAGCCCAATGGCGTTATGGTTTTGTTTTTTGGAATCTGTCGTTGTGGTTGGCACCAGCAACTTTGGCAGCCACTTTTTCATTGGCCGCACTCAATCAAAGCATCCATGCTAGCTCCACACCTGCCTTTTGGGTTTGGTTTATCAGCACCAGTACCACTTTTGTAATTTGCATTGCCATTAGCAACCCTTACCATCCATTGCAGCACTTTATTGGCATCAGTGTTTTTGTGCTTTTGGGCATGCATTATTATGCGCTCTTGCAAAAAGCGCGCTCTCCGGCCATTTCCGAAGCCAAGCTTTCCGCACTGACGGCACGCATCCGTCCGCATTTTTTATTCAACAGCTTAAATGCAGCCATCAGCCTAATCGCCACGCGGCCTAATGATGCAGAAATGGTATTGGAAAATTTGTCTGAATTGTTTCGTGCCCAGTTAAAAAGTGACAAAATGCAAAGTTCATTACAACAAGAAGTTCGTTTAAGTGAAGATTATCTTGCCATTGAAAAAATTCGCATGGGTGGTGAACGCTTAAATGTGATTTGGAACATTAAAGCCCCGAACAACACAGAATTACCCCATTTACTTTTACAACCACTATTGGAAAATGCGGTTTTTCATGGCATAGAAACCACCCACAAACCAGGTGACATCAACATTAGTATTGTGCGAAAAAATGCTTGGTTGTATTTGCGTATTGAAAACTCGGTGTTTGATCAGTCTCAGATGCCCAAACGCAGTGGCAATCAAATGGCTTTGCACAATATTCGTGAACGTTTGTTTATTTTGTACGATCAAGATGCCAAATTAAGCCATCGCAAGCTACAAAATCGCTATCAAGTCAATATTCGCATGCCTTTTCGTAAAGTAAATGTTAAATAACATGCAAAATATCTGCCCATTTATTAGTTTGCATGTTATTCTTACGGATAATTATATGCATTAACCATAATTACGCCACAGAAATTGTCACGTAATGTAATAAAATAGGTGTCTTCGAAGTAATGTTAAAAAACTGTCTCAGTGGTCATTTTTGGTTAAAACTACTGGTATTGGGCGTCGGAAGCGCCTTGGTATTGGTGGGAATCTTGCAATTTTTATTGCTGTGGATTTTTGATGCAACGTCGATTGAGCAGCGATTAACAGAGCGGTTTGAACCACTACAACGCAATATCACCTTCTCAGGAAAAATCAGTCGCCATTGGCTGCCTGAGCCGGGTTTTGTTTTAGACAATGTGCGTATTTCTGAACCGAATTCTCAAAAAACTGCCATTGAAATCGGGACAATGTCTTACCACTTTTCATGGTTAGACTTAATCAAGGGCATCCCCAAGATTAGCCACCTCACTTTGCAAGGTGCTAACACCAAGATCATCAAGAACCAAGACACATGGAATATTGCTGATATTGTCACGCTGTTCAACAGCAACCAGCAAAGCCGACTATCTTCGTTACTCATTGAAAACAGCCAATTAGACATCATCAGCCCTGCTGACAACATCAATATTGGTTTTCGAGACTTCAATGCCAATTTAGATGATTTACAAGACAACAGCCATCCATTTTCGTTTTCCAGTACCGCCACGCTGAACAGCAACCACACGGTTAAAATCAACAGCGATGGCTATTTAAGTCGCGACAAGCAATTGTGGAAACTGGACAATTGGAACAGCAATCTTATTTTCTCCCTACCTTATTTGTATCAGACTGATGTCACACTTAACACAGCAGCGGCATTGGATTTGCAAGATGTTGCGCTTCATTTTACCCAACCAAAAATCAACATCAACAACCAAAACAATCACCTTTCAGTTACCTTAAAAGGCGATACTGCAACTTGGATAAACAATGCTTTTAGCATGCCAAACGCCCAAGGAAACAGTACCTACCAAACAACATCGAGCAATACCAACAGCACGGTAGCCTTAAGAAACATTCATTGGCAAAATTCTTTGTTTAAAATTGATGAAGTCAAAAGCCAAACCAATTTGCAATTGAGCAATAGCAATACCATTATCAATGCCAAAATGGGCTTGGATTTCTCATCTTCTGGTCAATTCCAATTAAAAAACTTGGCATTGGATACCCGTCAAAACTATGGTGAAGATTTGCTGCGCTCTCGTTTAATCAGCAACTGGCAAGGCAATGCTGAAGGTTTGTTGGGCCAAGACTGGATACTCAATTTGCAAGGTGAATTGGATGAAAATGATGCCAATATACATGTCCGCTTTCAACAACAAAATGAACCCACTTGGGTTGTGAATGCTGACTTAGCCAAATGGGACATCACACCTTATTTGGCATTGCAAGGCGATACCGACAATGATTTGATTTTGAACCAAACCAGATTGGGTTATTTGTCCAAACTAAAAGACCATGTCATTTTGGGCTCATTGAAAGTGGGACACTTCCAATTGGCAACGTGGTCAGCCGAAGCTTTTTCCAGTGATATTTTGGTCAACAAATCGGCTTTGTCTTTACAAAACATGAAAGCCAAACTTTACCATGGCAATATGTCTGGTTCATTGAGCATTCAGAACACACAGCCACCTCAATTCACCACAGAGCAAAGTTTTCAAAACATCAACATTCACCAGTGGATGCAGACTTTTGGACAATTCACCAATCTTGAAGGCCAAGGCGATGCCTATTTGCAAGGCACCGCCAGTGGCAATACTTGGGCAGCTTTACGCCAAAGTTTAACAGGCGAAGCCAAAATGAATATTCGCAACGGTAAATTAATTGGTATTGATTTTAAAAAGCTGTTGCAACAAGCCCAGACTCAGTCGGTTAAAAATCAGTTATCTGTTATTGGCTACAATCCTGAAGTGAGCACCACATTTAATGCCATTACCTCACAGATGAACATTACCAACGGACAAAGTGACAACCACATATTTCATTTGGTTTCTGACTCCATCCGTGTCAATGGTATGGGAAAATTGCAATTGTCGGATGGCAATTTGGACTACCGTTTGCATTTGGCCGATCGACAAAGCAGTTTCTTGAATCTGCCCATGCGCATCACAGGCACCCTGAACAAACCCGCCATTACCATTGATTACAATACCCTCACCCTTGGCATGAACAATACAGAACAAAAAAAAGATGTTTTAAAAAATGCCATTATGCAGCAATGGCAATTGATGAAATCACTGCCTGCGATTAAGACTGACTGATGCAAACTTGGATACTCAAAGCAGATGATGCCCAAGCATGGTATGACTTAGGCTTGCAGCTAGACGCTACTCAAACTCAATTATTGTTTTTGATGGCCGATGACTTGGTCGCACATACCTTGCATCATCCCCATTTAACACAGCTACAAACTGCCTTATTGCAAGAGCAGCATTTGTTTTGTCATGATGTTCCTGAGCTGTTTATTTGGACAGATGATACACAAAAAACATGGCAAATTCATTTACTTCCCACCCATTGCACCCTGCCTAAACTGCCCGACAATGCCGCCTTTTTAGGCCATGCCATCGAATACCAGAAGCCCAACACAAAAATACAAAAATCTTGGTATGCAAACCCACCAACAACGCCAATTGAGCATGCATTGGTGATTGGTGCCGGCATTGCCGGAGCCAGCACGGCTTATTCTCTTGCCAAACGAGGCTTCCACGTAACGGTATTAGAAGCCAAAAACACTGTCGGAGCCGCAGCATCAGGTAACCAACAAGGGCTTTTGTATGCCAAAATCTCGCCCCATTTAACCGAGCAAACCCAATTGTTATTGGCCGGTTATGGCTACAGCTTACGGTTACTAAAATCTGAGCTACCAAAGCAGGAAACTTGGCAGCAATGCGGTGTCTTGCATTTGAATTTTAATGCCCAAGAAAGCAAACGCAATCTAGCTTTAGCACAAAAAAATCACAAGTGGTTCCATGCCCTAAGCGCGGCGCAAGCTCAGAATCTATCTCAAATCCCCATTGAGGATTCCGCTTTATTTTGGCCATATGGTGCTTGGTTAAATCCGTCAACATTGGTCCGACAACTATTGCAACATGACAACATTCGCGTCTTAACCGATTGCAAATTGCTGCATTTAGAACGCCATAATCAGCAATGGCAAGCCACAACCACACAAGGCAGCCTGGATGCTTCTCATGTTTTTTTGTGCATGGGTGACAAAAGTGCATTGCAAGCACAGTTAAACGGCATCCATTTCAACTTGATCCGTGGTCAAACCGATTTGTGCGAAGCCACAGAGCAAACCCAAGCTTTGGCTACTGCCATCAGTGGCAAAAGTTATGTCTCACCGGCTTGGAAAAATCAGCATTGTTTTGGCGCAAGTTTTGTTTTTCATGACAACAATGAATCATGGCGAGCAGCCGAACAACAAGACAACATCAATGAACTTCAAAAACTCTCCAGCGCTTTTGCCAAACAACAAAACTTGCATGTCGAGGCTGGTCACGTGGCGATTCGTTGCGATGCGGCCGATCACTTACCCGTTGTCGGCGCCATTGGCATCAAAGAATCCATGCAACACCTCTTTTGTGCATTGAAGCAGGACAAAAACCATCACATTCCAACGCCTTGTGACTGGTATCCCAACATGTATGTCAACACAGCACATGGCACACGTGGCTTGGTCACGGCACCCATATGTGCTGAAGCTGTGGTCGCAGAAGCCTTGGGGTTACCCAGTATTTTTTCCGAAACACTGCAAGAAGCATTGCATCCCAATCGTTTTGTGATTCGTGATTTAATCAAGCAAAAATAACATCCCATTTTCCACTCGCCCACACCACACATAAAAAAAGCCAACCTTCTGGTTGGCTTTTTTGTCAGCTGCAATAAAGAGCTTTTAGGTATTACAATCCACGCAAACGCGCAATGCGGTTTTGCAATGTTGGGTGAGTGCTAAGCAAAGAGTCTTTACCACCACCATCTATACACATGGCAGCCATTTCCTTTGGCAAGCCAGCTGCTTCTTTTTCGCCGCCGGTATTGTCTAAACGTTGCAAGGCTGCAATCATTTTAGAAGCACCCACCAGCTTCGCGGCACCGGCATCCGCACGGTATTCGCGTTGGCGACTGAACCACATCACAATAAAGCTGGCCAAGAAACCAAATACCAATTGCAAAATCATGCTAACAATAAAATACGTTCCGGCTGAAGTCTCGCCAGATTCATCATTTTTGGCCACAGCGTTGGCAATTAAACGTGAGAAGAACACCACAAAGGTATTCACCACACCTTGAATCAAGGTTAACGTCACCATATCGCCATTGCCAATGTGTGACATCTCATGTGCCAAAACGGCTTCAACTTCATCGCGATTCATTGACTGAATCAAACCAGTACTCACGGCAACCAATGAATTGTTCTTGCTCGCTCCCGTTGCAAAAGCATTGGGCTCATAAGCTTCATAAATTGCCACTTCAGGACGCTTTAAACCCAAAAGACGTGATTGGTTGTCAATGGTTTGTACCAACCAAGCTTCCACTTCATTGCGTGGTTCTGTAATCACGTGGGCATTGACTGATTTTTTCGCAATCCATTTTGACATGAACAAAGAAATAAATGAGCCAGCAAAACCAATCACAGCAGAGAACATTAACAAGCCCAAGACATCATTTGGGTTACCTGTTAAACCCAAAACAGACAAGATAATGCTAATAACCAAGACGACTGCTAAGTTAGTTGCTAAAAATAAAAAAATTCGTTTCATGTTTTAAACGCCCTCATGACATTTTAAAATAATAGTGTGTTCTTCATAATATATAGGCAGCTTTTGTTTTTTAAAGACTGCCTCGTTATTTATTTGATGCCAAATATCGCTTTAACCTGATTAAAAACCCTAAAAAAACAGGCTTATTTTCTAATTTGACCACTGCCCAAAACCACCCATTTTTGACTGGTTAAGCCTTTAAGCCCCACAGGGCCACGTACATGGATTTTGTCAGTAGAAATGCCAATTTCAGCCCCTAAGCCGTACTCAAAGCCATCGGCAAAACGGGTTGATGCATTGGTCATCACGCTGGCCGAGTCCACTTGTCTTAAAAAGCGCTGACTTTTGGCATAGGAATCGGTCACAATGCTGTCGGTGTGATGGCTGCCATAATGATTGATGTGCGCCATGGCCTCTTCAATACCCTCAACCACTTTGATTGACAAAATCGGAGCCAAATACTCGGTTTCCCAATCCAATTCACTAGCAGCCTTAACGCGTGCACCCAAAATTGCTTGTACTACCTCACAGCCTCGCAGCTCCACACCTTTTTCTTCATAAGCATCCGCTAGCAATGGCAATAGCTCTTGCGCGCGCGAGGCACTAATCAACAAGGTTTCCATGGTATTGCAAGTACCATAGCGTGAGGTTTTTGAGTTCAGCGCAATCTCAACAGCCATCTTCGCATCGGCATCGTCATCGATATACACATGACAAATGCCATCCAAATGCTTAATCACCGGCACGCGTGCTTCTTCACTAATGCGTTTCACCAAGCCTTTACCGCCACGAGGAATAATCACATCGATGTACTCAGGCGATTGCAACATGCCTGTTACGCTATCGCGATTGGTGTTTTCAATCAAACGCACAGCTGCGCGAGGCAGACCTGCTGTTTCCAAACCTTGGTAAATCAACTGAGCAATCGCCATATTTGAATGAAATGCCTCACTACCACCGCGCAACACACAAGCATTGCCTGATTTTAGACACAAAGCTGCGGCATCCACGGTAACATTCGGGCGAGACTCATAAATAATACCAATCACACCCAAAGGCACACGCATTTTTCCCAATTGAATGCCAGAAGGTCGATAGCAAAATTCATCCATCTCACCCACAGGATCGGGCAAAGCCGCAATTTGATGCAAACCTTCAACCATGCCAAAAATACCAACATCGGTGAGTTCCAAACGATCAAGCATGGCTGCATCTAAACCATTTTCACGTGCTTGGTTTAAATCTTGTTGATTCGCAGCTTGCAATAAGGCTCTATTGTGATCGATTAATTTGGCAATTTCATATAAAGCTTGGTTTTTTTGTTCGGTGCTTGCCATGGTTAAAACACTGGCTGTGGCTTTGGTTTCTTGGGCAATGCTTTTTACATAAGAAATAATGTCGCTCATGTGAGTGTGACTCGCTTTGTATTCAATGGTAATGAGTGAGAAACATTGATATTAAACAGCTTCTATATTTTGGGCAAGCAAACTTCTCTTCTTTGGTGGCTTTTTGCCCACCGCAAGCTTTATTTCATTTTGTTTTGCTTGGCCAGTATCCAGATTTTGGCACCTTAATGTCACAAAGCCCTTTTTATATCAAAAGCATAAATAGCCAATTTTTACACAAAACACCAACATGAATTGATGCAATGAATTATTGTAAATACTTTATTTCAGGTAAAATAGCATTTTTAGATTATTGTAGTGTACGCACACCATGACAAAAAGAGTTGTTATTTTGATTTCAGGACGTGGCAGCAATATGCAAGCCATTGTGAATGCCAATATTGAAAACGCACAGATTGTTGGCGTATTAAGCAACCAAGCCGATGCAGCAGGCTTAACATGGGCTTCTGAGCATGGCATTCATACCGACGCCTTAAACCACAAAGAGTTTGCCAGTCGCTTGGACTTTGACATGGCCATGATGCAAAAAATTGATGCATTGCAACCGGACTTGGTGGTATTAGCTGGCTTTATGCGCATTTTGACACCTGAGTTTTGTGCTCACTATGAAAATCGCTTATTCAACATCCACCCTTCTTTGCTGCCTAGCTTTGTTGGTTTGCATACCCACCAAAAAGCCATTGATTTTGGCTGTAAAGTAGCAGGTTGTACTGTGCATTTTGTAACTGCACAATTGGACAACGGCCCCATTATTAGCCAGGCTGTCGTTCCTGTGTATCCAGACGATACTGAAGAGACATTGGCACAGCGTATTTTAAAATGCGAACACCAAGTCTACCCTCAAGCCGTTGCTGACTTTGTGAACAACCACTTGCAAATTGATGGCTTAAAAGTCATCAATAACCGCATCCAAAAGGATGAAGAAGTCCGTTTAATTGCACAATAAACACGGTATTTTCCACTTTCCGAAGAAAGATGACAGCATGCAAAAAATACGCCATGTTTTTTTGGGTTTCGCATTGGTGCTTCTCATGGGATACGTGCAAGCTCAAAACCTGCCCAAAAATGCCCAATTAACCTATACAGGACCAATGGGCTTGGCTGCTGTCATGGACTTTCAAAGCACAGACAATGCTTATGCTTTGGAAACCGTCTTTCACATTCCATTGTATCCAATGCAGTTTCGCAGCCAAGGATTACTCGAGCATGGCATCTTGAAGCCCTTAAGCTATCAAGACACACGCAAAGGAAAACCCTATGCCCAAGCCACCTTTGATTACCAACAAAATCAGATTGTCTTTGGCAAACACAAACAAATGCAAAGCACGCCCATTCATGGCGCACCGTTGGACATTTTTTCCTTGGCTTGGCAATTGGGTTTGAATCACGGCAAAATGGCAGATACGTTACAATTTACCAATGGCAAAAAAGTGTATGAGAACTTGTCCATCCTGATAAGCCAAGATGATGAACAATACACTTTGGGCAATCAGCAATACAAAATGATGGCTTACCATTTTGACCAAGGGCAAAGCCATTACCAATATAAGATACTGCCCGGCTTGTACCACATTCCCGCTGTGATTTATTTCCAAGATGACAGCAATACTTACGAATTAAAGTTAAAAAGTGCCGTGATTAACGGCAAGAAATACTGAATATTATGAATAACAATCAATTACAACATACTGAAACACTCATCAGTGAAATCACCACATTTGAGCAACCTGCTGACGTGGTGTTATCTCGCTACTTCAAGACCCACAAAAAACTGGGTCGCCAAGACCGCCACGAAATTGCAGAAACTGCTTTTGCTGCTTTGCGCCACTGGCAAAAAATCAGTTCATTTTTGGCAGACAAAAAACAACACCCCAAATACGTTGCCTTATGCGCCATGATTTTGGGACGAGATTTAAGCATCCAATCGTTTAATGATTTAATCGATGACGATGAAAAAGCCATGTTAAGTGAGCTCAAAGCACAAAAGAAAACCTTAAACCAAGATTTGTGCAATGCTGCAGAATTGCCAATGTGGTTAATCGAAACACTGAAAACAACCCACAGCGAAGAAGACATTTTGCGTTTGGGTCAAGCCATGGCATCGACTGCACCATTAGACATGCGTGTTAACACCCGCATGGGCAAACGCGACAAAGTGCTTGCAACGCTGCAAGCTGAAAACTTAAATGCCAAAGCCACACCCTTCTCGCCTTGGGGCATTCGTTTGCAAGAAAAAATTGCTATCAACCGCCACCCTTTGTTTGAAAATGGCACTTTAGAAGTACAAGATGAAGGCAGCCAATTGCTTGCTTTGTTATTGGGTGCTAAGCGCAATGAAATTATTGTGGACTTTTGTGCTGGCGCGGGTGGTAAAACATTGGCCATCGGTGCGATGATGAACAACACCGGCCGCATTTATGCTTTTGATGTGGCAGAAAAACGCCTAGCCAACATCAAGCCGCGCTTGGTTCGTTCTGGCTTAACCAACATCAATCCTCAACGCATCAGCACAGAACACGACAGCAATTTAGAACGCTTATTTGGTAAAGTTGACCGCGTTTTGGTCGATGCACCTTGCTCTGGTTTGGGTACTTTGCGTCGCAATCCCGATTTGAAATATCGCCAAAGCAAAGAAACATTGGCCAATTTGGTTCAATTGCAAGCAAGCATTTTGCAAGCAGCTTCAAACTTGGTTAAAATAGGCGGACGTTTGGTCTATGCAACCTGCAGTGTTTTGCCTGCAGAAAACCAAGAACAAGTGGACAGCTTCTTGGCAAACAATTCAAACTTCAAGTTATTGGATGCCAGTGCGCTTTTAAGCCAAGCAAAAATTGATTTAAACACAGGTCATTACTTGACTTTAAACCCCGCTAAGCATCAAACCGATGGTTTTTTTGCAGCGGTTTTAGAACGAATTTCATAACACCACATTCATAGGAATCCAAACATGAGCATTCAGGAAACTATTCAACAAATCGTTAACGATAACCCAATTGTATTGTTTATGAAAGGCACGAAGCAGTTTCCCCAATGTGGTTTCTCTTCTCGTGCAGTCCAAATCCTAACCACTTGTGGTGCAAATCAATTTTTCACTGTGAATGTTTTGGAAAACGAAGACATTCGCCAAGGCATTAAAAGTTTTTCTGACTGGCCAACCATTCCTCAACTGTACATCAATGGTGAGTTTATTGGCGGTTCAGACATCATGATGGAAATGTACGAAGCCGGTGAATTACAATTTATCATTGGCGAAATGAGCAAGTAAGCACTCGCTGCACCAATATTGAAAAATGGTGTTTGCCCTAGGCAACACCATTTTTTTCACGTGTTAAAGCCTGTAATCATTAATGCAAATCAAATCAGAATCAAGTGAATTTAAGCTATTATTAATCCACACTTTAAGTCATTACAACATGTTGTTTGCCGATCAGAAAACAGCAATTTAAGCAATCGACGTGCTATTTGATTTGTACCCCAATAAAATAGGCATTTTGACAAACACCACAAATTGATTTTTTATCAATCATGAATTATTAAGCATTATTTATTGGCAATCACGCCAAAGTATTGCTTGTTTTAATTGCAACACCAACAAAACTGGGTTTTGTTTCTGCTGCACATTGTAGACAACGAACCAACTGAAAAGACAAAAAAACCATGAACATTCACATCGTTGACCACCCACTGGTAAAACACAAATTAAGCCTCATGCGAGCAGAAGAATGCAGCACTTATAAGTTTCGCACCTTGACCAATGAACTGGCTCGCTTAATCGCATATGAAGCCAGCCGTGATTTTGAGTTAGAAACATTTGAAATGGATGGATGGTGCGGAAAAATTGACGGCCACCAAATCAAAGGCAAAACGGTGACTGTTGTTCCTATTTTACGTGCTGGCATTGGCATGATGGACGGCGTTTTGGACATGGTTCCAACCGCAAAAATCAGCATGGTGGGTTTGCAACGTGACGAAGAAACCTTGCAACCGGTTTCTTACTTTGACAAGTTCGTACACAATGTCGACAAACGTCCAGCTTGGATTATTGACCCTATGTTAGCAACTGGTGGTTCGATGGTAGCAACCATCGATTTATTAAAGAGCAAAGGCTGCAAAGACATCAAAGCTCTGGTTTTGGTCGCTGCACCTGAAGGCGTTAAAGTGGTGAACGATGCTCACCCTGACGTGACCATTTACACCGCTGCACTAGATTCGCATTTGAATGAAAATGGTTACATCATCCCTGGCTTAGGCGACGCTGGCGATAAAATTTTTGGTACCAAATAACAAACCTCATTGACAAGACACCTAAAAACAAAAGGCAACCAGAAAGGTTGCCTTTTGTTTTGCTATTCTCATGTTTTAGCATATCTCAAGCCAAACTTGCTTGTGCATCATTTTTGCATCTTCACTTGATTATCCTGTTAAACCCGTTAGTGAAATTGGGGATGCCTTTTGGCAAATCAAAGCCGCAATCACGCTGGCACTGCCGGCAGCCAAAGTAAAACCCAAGCTACCATGCCCGATGTTCAGCCACACATTACCAATGGCACTTCGGCCCAAAATGGGTGGCCCTTTGGGCGTTGAAGGCCGCAACCCAGACCATGCCATTGCATCATCTACGGATGTTAATTTAGGAAATGTTTGTGCCACTGTTTTTTTCAAAGCTTGAATACGGCAGTCTCTTAAACCCTCTTGATCATAACCAATGTCCACCATAGCAGCGATGCGCAACGTATCATTTAGTTTTGCATAAACGGTTTTGTGTCCATAATCCGTCACACTGATGCTGGGCACAATATTGGCTTCTTGGGGAAATGGCAGGCTTAAACTGTAACCCTTTAAGCCCAGAATAGGTGCATCCATGTGCAACATATGCAATATCTTTCGGCTGCCATTACCCGCACTGATCACCACTTCATCACATGCAATTTCACCTTGCCCAGTGATGACACTCGCAATCCGATCATGGTGTTTTTTAAAACCCTTAACCTCATGGTTATTCAGCAGCCGAAAGCCCGGTTGCTGCGCCAGATACTTTTGCAACTGACAGCAAAATAAATAACAATCTGCTGTTTCATCCTCTGGCGCATAAACAGCACCCTTTAATTGCGCTTCAATGTGCGAAAGTGATGGCTCTAAAGCACTAATCTCTTGGGGATTTAAAATCTGTTGAAACTGTGTATCAATACTCGCACTGGCTTTTTGAAAACTTTTTGCATCTCGATAAACAATCATCTTACCTGTTTTTTGCCATGCAAAAGAGCCAATATCACCGCTATTGCGCCATGTGCTCATGGTTTTTTGACTCAGCAAAGAGAGTCTTAAAATATTGTCGCCATTTATTTTATTGGCTTTGCGATTACATGCCAAAGTAAAGGCAGCCAACCAAGACAATTGTTGCTTACAAGCATGCAGCTTTAAGTTCAAAGGGGAGTCAGATTTGCCCATCCAAGCCAAGCCTTGCAAAGGTACACCCACATCAGCCAAAGGAGACACATAACGATAACTGAGCTGACCACCATTGGCATAACTGGTTTGCATGGCAACAGCCGTTGCCGACTCCAACAAGGTGACTTGCTGTCCTGCTTTGATTAAAGCATAAGCCGTACTCAAACCAATGACACCTGCCCCAATAACCACAACGTGTTTACTCATGATAACAACAACCATAGCGTGAAATTCAAGCCATTATTTAACCGCTATTTGAATGCTTAAACAATTGAGTTTTTGTGAGTACCATATAACTTTTGGTTAACCACTACCATGCGTTCATCCAAATGTCGTTGCAAAGTATTGACATAATTTTGGGCAGCATTAGACAAAGGTCGATCTGCGCGGTGCATCACACAAACAGGTAAGCTTAGCTGCTCTTGCAAAGGGTGTATCATGTGCTCAGGCAAGGTGTGTTGTGCTGAAAAAATATCAATAATACTGCAACCCACACCGGCTTTCACAAACTCAGCAGCCAGATGATAGGTTTGTACATTAAGGTGAGCTGTCTCAAAGTGCCGATACTCTGACAACCGTTTTGCCAGTGAGTCTGAACCCGGATGGACCCAACGATTCTCATCAATATCATTCACACTCATGACACCTTGTTTCGGCTGGCTATCAACATAAACCAACGGTGTTTTTACCAGAGGCAACACACTGACTCCACCTTCAATGTCCACCCCGAACCCCACGCCAAAATCCAGCTCTCTTTCCATCAAAAGCGCCAAGATATCTGCGGTATGGTGAGTACCAATGCGAATTTTCACATTGGGATTTTTTTTCATGAAAAAAGCAGTAACCGTTGTTATCAAGCTCAATCCCAAGCTTGGTAAGCAACCAATATTAATGATACCTTGCGGATTGCTTGCTAGGTTATCCGCCAAATTTTTAAGTTTATCCAAATCATGGTAAATGACTTTGGCTTCATCAAATAAGACATATGCTTCATCCGTCGGAATCAATTTGCCACGAATTCTTTGAAACAAAGCAAAACCGAGCCGTTGTTCAGCATGTTTTAATGCTTTACTTGCTGCTGGCTGTGAGATATGCAACACCTCAGCAGCTCGCGTCAACGAGCCACTGGTCATCACTGCGTAGAATATTTCCAAATGTCTTAGTTTCATGTTGCTTTCAACCCTATTTTGCTTGTATTTTAACACCTATTACCAGATACAATACAAAGCACGCCATAGAAGACCTTTTGGCATTACAAAGAAGCACCCATTTCCATAAAAATCTTAATCAAAATGCTGTTGGCAATATCCACAATAAAAGCCCCCACCATTGGCACAATTAAAAATGCTTTATGCGAAGGACCAAAAGCATTGGTCACGGCTTGCATATTGGCAATCGCCGTTGGCGTCGCTCCCAAACCAAACCCACAATGCCCTGCACTGATCACCACCGCATCATAGTCTTTGCCCATTATTTTGAAGGTGATAAAGCATGCAAACAAGATCATTACCATGGTTTGCACCAAAATCATCAACAAAACAGGTCCAGCCATGCTTGCCAGTTGCCCCAGTTGTAAAGACATCAATGCCATCGCCAAAAACAATGACAATGCCGTGCTGCCAATAACATCAATGGTTGGTTCTGAAGCAGATATTTTGCAAACATGGGTTAAGCCATTGCGAATAATCACCCCGACCAACAAACACCATACAAACGTAGGCATTTGCAATACACTTCCTTGCATCCAGTTGTTCAAATAACGACCGCCAACCACACAAATGGCCATCATTGAAATCGTGGCAACCACATCATTCACATTCACTTTGCGGTGAATGGCCGGTCGTTCAAACTCATCCTCAATGGTCTCTTTTTTCATGTCTATTGCATCTGGTTTTTTAACCTTCTTTAGCAAATGCCTTGCAACAGGGCCTCCAATCATGCCACCAATAATCAACCCCAAAGTTGCACATGCCATGGCCATTTCCGTTGCACCCGTTACACCATATCGCTTCACCAAAATAGGCCCCCAAGCACCAGCACTGCCATGACCGCCAAGCAAGGAAATTGAACCCACAATCAAGCCCATGTGTGGCGGCTGTTGCAAGAGAATTGCCATGGTGATTCCCACCACATCTTGTACCACAATCAGTAAAATAACCGCAGCACTGAGCAATAAAAAAGGTCTGCCACCTTTAAGCAAACGTGCAAAATCAGAGCTCAAACCAATCGATGAAAAAAAGATGACCAACAGTACATCCTGCAATGAGCGATCAAAACCAAAACCCACATTCATGATTTTACCCATGACAAACAAAACAATCGACACAGCAAAGCCACCAATCACAGCTTCTGGCATGTGGTTCTGGTGAAAAAAAGCAACTTTCTTCACCAAAAACATGCCAATTAACAAAGCCAGACAAGCCATTAATACAGTAAAACTCGTGTCCATTATGATCATTCATATCTTTCTTAATGTGAAACAGCCAGCTTCATAAAATTATCTTATTGATATTTTTATATTTATTACCAGCTTTATTTTTGTTTAAATATGCCGTCTAATTGAATGACAATTCGCGGTGAAAACCCACTCAATTAGCGTCGCCGCAAGGGTAACGTTTTTTATAAAAAATAACAATTTATAACTTAAATTTTATTTCACAAAAATCAAAATTTAATAGACATTAAAACCAATTTAATTAATATATTGGCATAAAAAACTCAAAATTCACTAAAAAAGCACATCTTAACCAATGCACTTCAGTGAGATTTCAATCCCAAAAGAATACGAAATTTATCCCAATGACCCTCAATATTTTCAAAGAAACAGTGCATTTTCATTCCCCATAACCATGGGTTACGATTCAACCAGAACGAAGCTGCACAACAGTAGACACCCAGCCCAATTCAATTCATCCGGTATTGAAAACCCTGTATTGCTATGTAATAAAACCAAAAGTTTCAAGTAATTTAACATAAATTACGTTAAAATAATCTCGCCTATGGGTCATGTTAAAACAACAATCTAGGCTTAGCCTTTCATGAAACAATGACACAATAAACCCAACATGGCCTCATCTTTTTCACCACTCAATACACAAATACACATGCCTTAATTGAATACATCACGGGGTATTTGCTTCAAAATCTGTTTGTATTGGCATCACACATAAGGATTCTAGATGCATTCTTTTCCATTAGTTGAAACCATCGTCGGGGGTGTTTTCTTTGCCTTTATTCTGGGTTTTATTGCTCAGAAATTGCGCATGCCGCCCTTGGTGGGTTACTTGCTTGCTGGCATTATTGTTGGGCCTTATACCATTGGTTATACGGCAGATGCAGAACTAACCCAACAATTGGCCGAATTGGGTGTGATTTTATTGATGTTCGGTGTTGGCTTGCATTTTTCAATTAAAGATTTATTGTCGGTGAAGCGTGTTGCCATTCCGGGTGCCATCGTACAACTGTCCTTGGCCACCATCTTAGGCTTGGGCCTGGCCATGATTATGGGCTGGGGCATTGGCACTGGCTTGGTCTTTGGCTTGGCACTGGCCACAGCTTCAACCGTGGTTTTGGTTGCTGCACTGGAACAATGGCATTTAAAAGACTCTACGCGTGGCCGCATTGCCACCGGCTGGTTGATTGTTGAAGACATCGCCATGGTGTTTGTTCTGGTCTTAATTCCTGCTTTAGCACCTGTTTTGTCTGGTCAAGGTCACATTGCCAATGCCGATATTGCCTTGTTGGTTGGCAAAACCACATTGCAAATCGTGGCTTTCATTGCCGTCATGATGATTGGCGGTCGCAAATTGATTCCTTGGGTATTAAAACGCGTTGTTCGCACCGGCAACCCTGATCTATTTCGTTTGGGCGTTTTGGCCATTGCATTGGGTTGTGCCCTTTTAGCGAACTATTTGTTTGGTGTTTCTTTCGCGTTGGGTGCTTTTTTCGCAGGGGCGATTTTAAGTGAAACCGAAATGAACCACACAGCAGAAAAAGAAACCACGGGTCTTCGCGAGTTCTTTACCGTGTTATTCTTTGTTTCGGTGGGCATGCTGTTTGACCCAAGCATTATTATTCGCGAGCCATTGTTGTTATTGGCAACCTTATTTATTGTGATGATTGGTAAAAGTTTCGGTGCTTACTTTATTGTCAAGCTGTTGGGCTACCCAAAAAACACAGCCCTCACCATTTCAGCAGCACTGGCACAAATTGGTGAGTTTGCATTTATGATTGCCAGCTTGGGCATCATTTATAAAATTTTGCCACAACTTGCCAGCGATGTGATTTTGGGCAGTGCGATTATCGCCATCATTCTCAATCCACTTTTGTTTGTCCTGCTTAATAAATACCAAGAAAAACAAGCCTTGGCAGCGGATACTGTAGAAACCAATACCGACTCGGAATCAGCCACAAAAGCCGATACTGTTTTGGATGACAAACCGCATGCCAAAACCATTGCACCCATTAAGCCTGCCTCGATTGTGTTCGAAGACGAAGACATGGTCATTGTCCCTGAAGCTTTCAAACACACCGTACTAGTGGGCTATGGCCCTATTGGTCGTTATGTCTTAAGTTATTTGCGCCAAAAAGACGAAGTCGTGTTTGTACAAGAAAGTCGCTTGGAAATTGCGACCAAGCTTCGTGCCAAACATGTTCCTGTGGCTTATGGTCACGCTTTATCCGAAGGCATGCTCGAGGCTGTTTTTATCCAAAATGCCAACAACCTCATTATTACCATTAGCAATGAAGCAGAAACCATTGAGATTATCCACGAAGCATTGCTACTGAATCCAAAACTCAATGTTATTGTTTTTAGTACCGACAAAGAAGAAAAAGCTATCTTACAAAAAGCAGGGGCCACCAATATTATTGATATGCAAACCATTTTGGCCGAGGAAATGATTGATGTCTTCAACCACATCAATGTCACCGACACTCCCGAGACTGCCGAAACCAGCACAGAAACCCAACACTCTGTGCTTGAGCAAATTGAAACCAAAAAAATATAATTGTTCCTCAATCCAATGCTTTTCTTTCAGGCTGCCAGTATTGGTAACCTGAAAGAAACAAAAAGCATGCCAATGAATAAAATAAATTATTATTTACGAAAATTAACAACTTACCGAGTGCTTTTGTGTTATATTGAATTTCCTTGTTACATGCCGATTTGATTTATCTAATCAAATCCACCCTTAGCTTTATTATCTCTGCTTGATCCACAGAAAATATAAAATTAACAATAATATATAAAAAGGATAGAGACGATGCAACACAGACGCAGACTCAATAACTTCAACGCCATGCGTAAACGCCAACGTGAAGACCAAATGCCCATTAACCAAGGCTAAATTAAAACCGTCATTATTTGAATATTGGCGGTTTTTTATTGCCTTGCATTTCTGATGCTAGCAAGCACAAAAAAAGACAATCAAATGATTGTCTTTTTTATTGGCTTTCATTCAAACTTGTTTATTTCTTCACGCCCATGATTTCCACTGCAACACGGCGATCAGGAAGCAAACATGCTTTTAACGCTTCAGTAGATTTGCTACCAACACAACCTTGCGTTACTGGCTGGCTTGCACCTGCACTAGAAACAGTAATATTGGTATTCACACCTGAATTCATCAAAAACTCTTTTACCGCTTGAGCGCGCTGCATACCCAATTTGTAATTGTACGAATCACTGCCTAAGCGGTCAGTATGGCCCACTAGATTAATTTGATTCACTTGTACATAACTGGCCGTAATCGCATTGGCCAATTGAGCTAGCTTTTCACGACCCGCTGGCAACAAATCGGCACGAGAACCTTTGTTAAATGGGAACAACGCATCAGCAGATAGGTTAAAGTTTTCTGCCTTCGGTGCAGAAACTTCTTTTTGGTAATTACTACCACCACACAAAGTGCTGTTTCTAACAGGTTTTAGTAACACAGTTTGAACAATCTTCTTCTTGTCAAACAACACCTTCATTTGACAGCTTTCAATACCACGTTCGGTTTTAAAATGCAGTAGATAATCCCACTCACGCACCTGGAAACCTTCACTAAAATGAGGTACACCCACCAAATGGTAAACTTGATCACGGGTCATGCCTTTTTGGATCGTGAACAATGACTCTTTGTTTGGGAATGTTCCTAAAACAGTAATGTCTTTTTCAGTGATAACAGGCCAAACAGGATTGCTGCTGGTGCCTTCACGGGTCACATGACTGCCTGTTGAACACGCTGCCAATGCCGAAGTTAATACCAGCGCCAATACACTTTTTTTCAAAATATTCATCTTCAATTCCTAATCTGATTTTGGATAAGGAGCGGCAAATCTCACCGCTCCTGATTGTTAAGGGTTAATTACCACTGATAACCAGCACCAACAGTTGCACCGAAGTAACCACGTGCATTACCTGAGGCTGCACCTTTAACAACCCAATGACCGTTATCCGAAATACTAGAAACACCAACAGCGTAACCAGCTTCACCACGATACACACTACCACTCATCGACATCATGCTCTTACCTGGTAAGTAAGCTTGTGGTAAACCAGCTGTTGCCATTGCTAAGGCCGTACCTGCGTTCGCGTTTTTCTCAACTTTATCAACACGAGCATCAAGTTTACCAAGTTCACGGTTCATTTGACCCAAATTCACGGCTTGGTCAGCTTGTGTTGCATCTTTTAAGCCGCTAATCTGACCAGTGTCACCATTAATATTAATGGTAGATTCACCCGCTTTATTAACAAACTGAACACTTTCCATGTCTTTTAAGTCTTTGCTAACGTCAACTGTCATTGTCAGTGGCTTATCTGTCGTGCCATCACCACTCATGCTAACAGTCATATTGTTACCATAGTTAAGAACATTTAACTCATTCATATCAACGTCCACTTTTTTACCATCATTGTGTACGACATATTTTGTAGCATTGGCATCGATCTCAGTCTTAAACTCATTTTTCAAGTTTAGTAAAGCATCATGAACGTTACTTTCACCAGTATTACCTAAACCACCGGTCTTATTACCATCCGCATTTGTTGTAATGCTGGCAATAATATCATTCCAATCCTTATCGCCAACCAAAGCATCATTTAATTGGCCACCATTAATGGCTTCATTACTGCCTTTAGCAACTTCACCATCACCAAGATTTGCAATAACTGTACCGTCAGTACCTTCTAAAGTAACTTTACCAGTATTGATTGAACCATCATCATTGACATCATACTTAACAGCATTTTTATCTAGGTTCTCAATTTGGGTCTCTACATTACCAATGGCATTTTTCAGATCGCCAACATTGACAGCATTCTTTAAATCATCACCAGTAATACTAGACAATGATTGACCTTTCAAACCGCTTGCGACATTGGTAATTTGCATATTGCCAGCATTAATACCACCAAAGCCAATGCTTGGGCCGTTACCAAAGCTTAAACCTGCATTATTCAAGGTAACATCACCTTCAGCAAATTTCAGTTTAAAGCCATCACGACCATACTGAGCAACAGATTCTCCATCAGCACCCAACAAGTCCAAACCTTTGCTTGCATCTAAAGTGGCTTTATCACCATTTTCAGCAGTTAAATTAACGGATGCTAAATCCAAGTCTTTATTCAGCTCAAGTTTGACATTATTGCCTTCATTGCTCACTTTGATGTTGCCATCTTTGCTTGCAAAATCAACAGTGTTATTGTCTGCATTAACAGTTGAAACATCGCCACCATTACCAGAATCAGTAGACACTTTCCAACCTTGAGCTGCTGTAGTTGCTATTGTATTCACTGCTGTAATAGCGTCATGTACATTTGTAGCACCAATAACATTGCCCAAGTTTACGATTTTGCCGTTTTCATCAATAGCACCACTACCAATGGTATTAAACAACTGACTGCCATTAATCGCTTGCAAACTATCAGCACTGATTTTACCATCAGCAACACCAGTAATCACTTTTTCACCAGCATCGATACCGGCACGCGTGATACTTGGGCCTGTTTTCTTACCATTTCTATTTGTAAATGATAAACCTTCATCATTTACAAATGTTTTGCGACCATTGTCACCCAAAACCGTTAAGCCATTGGTATCAAGCTTAGATTTTCCTGTCGTAACTGTCTTAACATCAATATCATCATTCAAAGCAACAACCAAACCACCATCTTGTGTAGCTGATGTTGTGATATTGCTATCGCCTTTAATTGAAATCTTGTCGCCTAGTTTACGAACATCTTCACCACTGTCAGCTGTTAAACCAAAGGTTTGTTTGCCAATTTCAGTATTGAAGTTATTGGTAATATCTTGAGCTGTTTTGCTCAAGTCTGTTACGTTAACTGCATTCAAACCTACTTCTTTTAACTGTTCGTCAGTTAAATCAGCAGCTTTATTGCCTTTTAAGCCAGAGCTTAGGTTTGCGATACCACCATTAGCAACAACAACACCGCCAATATTCGCACTGGTTAATTTAACATGCTCATTTAGTGCAATTTTTAAACCATCTTTATCAGCTGTAGTTGTGATATTACTATCGCCAGCGACTTTGATTTCTTCGTTCAATTTGCGTTTAACTGAACCCGTATCACCAGCCAAGCCAAATTCTGCAGCACCAACTTTGTCATTGACGTGTTTAATCGCATCATTAACATTGCCTTGACCTGTGCCACCCAAATCTGGAGCAACATATTTACCGTCAACAACAGTAACACCTGTACCAACTAAGTTCGCTAGCTGGCTACCATTAACTGCATCTGTGCTTTGGTCATTAATTTGACCAGCAGCTAGATTGGTAATGCCATTATTTTTAATATTAACGCCACCAATATTCGCACTGGTTAAATCAACATGAGGATTCAAAGCAACAACCAAACCATCACCTTGTGTAGCTGATGTTGTGATATTGCTATCGCCTTTAATTGAAATCTTGTCACCTAGTTTACGAACATCTTCACCAGTATTAGCTGTCAAACCAAATGTAGAATCTGCTACTTGTTGTTTAACACTACGAATTGCAGCATCTACTGTTGTTTGTTGCGTACCACCAATATCTCCGTAAATTACAGTGCCATCTGGGTTAGTTGTTGCAACTGTTCCACCAATAGTTTGATGAATACTTATGTTTGATGATTTTAACTGGCCAAAATTAACTGCATCAGTATCAAGAACACCTGCTTTAACATTAGTAATATTTTGGCTACCCGCATCAATACCCGCTGCACGAATTGATGGTGTATTGTTGCCTTTGAAACTTAAGCCATCTTTATCCAGTAAAACGTCACCTGTTGTTACCGAGTTTAAATTCAAATCATTGTTTAAAACAATTTGGATTTCACCATTTTTATTAATGGTTTTAATATTCTTATTATCACTAGACCCCACAACTTTAATTGTGTCATTTAATGGTTTTGTAACTGCATCACCTTCATTACCTTGTAAAGCAAATGTCGATTTTCGAACAGTATCAATGGCATCATGAATATTATTTTTACCCGTATTACCAATACTAGGATTAATAAACTTACCCGTAGCTGGATCAACAGTTGTATTGCCAATAACTTCAGCAACACCATTAGCGATGGTTCTTAATTGTAAAACATTAACTGCATCGTTATTTTCGATACCACCTGCAACATTGGTAATACGACGCTCTTTGCCTGTACTACCGACAGAAATAACACCTACATCAAAGTCTTTGTTTTTTTCGCTTGAGAAAATAGCTGTTGTATTACTTGAACTTGATGCAACAGAACCATCACCTAATGCGACTGATTTACCTTCTGCTTTAGTATTATTACCCAATGCAACAGCACTGCCAGTAGCCTCGGCATTTGTACCTGTTGCAATTGAATTTTCGCCATGTGCATTTGCACCAGTACCAGTTGCAATTGAATTTTTAGCATGTGCTTTAGCACCAGAACCCGTTGCAATGGCATCTACACCAGCGGCCCATGAATTACGACCATTAGCAACAGAGCCATCTGCTTTTGCTTCCGAATTAAAGCCAGTGGCAATGGATTGACTACCAAAAGCTTTTGAATTTTTACCCAATGCGATAGCTTCATCAGCTGTTGTCTTTGAATTCGTGCCAAAAGCAATACTGTCTAAACCTTCATTAACCGCATTAACACCAATTGCAGAGCCATTTTCACCACTATTTTTTGCCGTATTGCCAACTGCCAAACCACTTTTACCCGTATTGACTGCTGTATCACCCACAGCCAAACCGCTAACCGCATTATTATGGGCATTATAACCAATTGCACTACCACGAGTTGCAGTGTCTCTACCCGTTTTCAAATCACCATTTGTAGCACCATGACCAATGGCTGTGCCACTTGATGAGTCATTGAATGCACTCACACCCATGGCAATACCATTGTCTGCAAAGCCTTCATTTGTTGCCTTGTAACCAAAACTCAAAGCATTCTTACCATAAACTTTTGCATCATGGCCAATAGCAACACCATTTTCACGCGTTACATCAGAATTCATGCCCAATGCAATCGCGTAATCAGCTGCTTCATGAGCATTACTGCTACCACTACCTTGCTGAACATTCGCATTCGTACCCATTACGATCGTATGTTTTGCATTCGATTTTGCATTCGTACCAATAACAGTACTGCCTTCTTTTTCTGCGATACTATTATTACCCAATACCACTGTATTTTTATCGAGCGCTTCTAAGTTATGACCAATGGCAATCGCATTTTGGTGTCCCGATTGAAGCCCTGCACGAACCCCCTCACCAATCGCAATACCGTTTTCTGCTTCTGCATGTGCATTAACACCTAATGCAATCGCATTGTTTCCTTTGGCTCCACCACCATCGTAATTACCCATTCCTGTATTGGTATTATTCACACCTAAGAAACGCGTTTTTTCATCTAATTGTTTTTTGTTAACAGCCTGATTATCTGCAATAGCAGTACCTACGACCAAAGTACGGCCATGACCATAAATAGCTGCATCTGCAACGCCACCACTTAATGCGATAGCTTCAGCTAAACTATCTACTTTTTTGGTTTCTGTTGCACCCGTGTCTTTGTTTGTAAAAGTAACCTCATACTCTGGTTTTTCACCATTAGCACTATAATCAGATGTCACACCAAAAAAACCATATACATCATCTAACTGGGATTTGTTTACCGCATCAGTCGCTGCTACACCATTTTTCACATGGGTTAGGCGTCGTTTGGCAGTCTCACTACCAAAAGAAACCGTATCAGTCTCAGTAGCAATAGAACCGCTACCAATTGCAATACTATTGTTCGCCTGTGCCTTAGAGCCATAGCCAAGAGCAATACTTTCATTGCCAGTCACTTTAGAACTGCGGCCAATCGCAATACCTTCCCTTGCTGATCCACTCACTTCAGAAAATCCGCCAATTGAAACAGAACCATCTGCTGTGCTTTTCGCTTGATTACCAATAGCAATGGCATCTTTAATACGTATTAGGCCAGCTTTATTAAAGTCATTGGCTTCATGTCCGATGGAAATATTGGCATTACCTTCAATATTACGACCAGCAGAAGAGCCTAAAGCTGTATTGTATTGGCCTGTTACTTTTTGGCCAGATAAATAACCAACAGTAGTATTTGAGCCGCCTTTTACATCATTACCGGCAAATGCGCCTACTGCAACATTAGCAATATAGCTGGTCATCTCCTTGTCATCTGACATTAAAATAGGGTTGCCATTTGTATCAAGCTTGGGGTTACCATTTTCATCTAACATAGGCCCTTGATGTTCTGATACAGTAGATCCAGAACTAAAACCTAAACTGGTGCTGAATGTACCTTGTGCATTAGATTTAGCACCAATAGACGTCGTACCTTGATACTTTGCATGTGCACCTTGACCCAAAGCTGTAGCATAAGAAGTCTGCCCTTTACTATGTTGGTCAGCTGCTCCACCTTGTGCAATCGCACCAGAACCAACAGCAGTAGAACCAACACCATGTGCTTTCGCATTTGCGCCAGAAGCGTAAGAATCAGAAGAATCAGTTAAGCTATTCTGACCCATCGCAATTGAGTTTGCACCACGAGCATTGGCTTTTTCACCAATTGCTAGATTGCCAGTTGAATCAGCAATAGCAGAAGTACCCATTGCAATGGCTTGGATAGCTGCAGTTGAAGCAGTACCTAAAACAATTGATCCTATATTGGTGGTATTCTTAGAACCAATTGCAATTGCATTATCACCGTTAGCGGTATTTTCACCAATGGCGACAGTATTTATTCCATTTGCAACAGCTCCTGCGCCCATTGCAACAGCATTTCTGCCACTTGCTGCTGCTTTTTCACCATTATTATCTTCACTAACACGGAAGAAGTTTGTACCGGTTTCAGTTAAGCCAGCAGCTGTAATGGCATCATTTGCTTTCGTTGCATCTGTTTGTGCGGCAGCTGAATCCTTTAACGCCTTTGTCGCATCTTTTTGTGCTGCATCAGCAGCTTCCTGTGCTAGGCTTGCTTCATATCTTGCTGCTCTTGCTTGCTCCCTTGCTTCATAGTCAACATTCTGCGCCAACGTACCCGTCGAAGCCGTCATACCCAGCACTGCTGCTGCAACCAAAGCTGCTTTGCTATTTTTTGTTTTGCCTTTTGATGTGGCCAACTCAGAAACGGCAACCCATGCACCGGTTACTGCGTTGTATACGCACTTATATGCTTTATTCATTTGTTATAAATCCCATACATTAAATTAATATTTAATATGCATAACCATATTACTATCTGTAACATGATTAAAATAAACCTAAGTCAGCCTATTTTCTGAAATGCACCCAACAAAAACCGACATATTACTGCTAAAAATTTAACGTATTTTAACCCTTGAATGCGCTATACACCACGAATACTCCAATAAA
>JASLBZ010000184.1 GCA_030146285.1 Neisseriaceae bacterium
TTTCTTGGATGCATCGGTATTGGTAAAGGAGCGCAAGTAACCATCCGAGTAGCCTATAGGCAAGTTAGCCAATAAAGAATCCCGTTTTAAAGTATACGTTTTATCATAGCCAACGCTAGAGCCTTTCGGATACGAGTTCACACTGGCTACTTCTGTTTTTAACGTAAAGACAGGTTGATAACGAGGATCATCAAAATAGTTGTAAACCAAGGCACCTGGACGCACCATATCAAACCATGCTTCAGGCACATTCAAAGTTGTATACGAATTGGCTGCATGCAGAATAATCTCGTCACGCTTAAGCCCCGCTGTCTTGATTAACCAATCACTTTGCGTTTTAAACACCTCAGAGCGCTCTTTGATTTCAGGAATGTCTTCTACTGCAAAATGGGTCATAATACCAGTTAGTTTTAGATTACTTAGCCCTAAAATAGCCAACGCATCTTGTTGACCTTGCTCTGTTGCCATTTCCAAGCCATTTCTGTCCATACCACCTGAATTGAGCATCAAATGAAACCGCATGGTCTTACCTTGCTCCTTAGCAATCTGATTGGCAATAGCTGCAGTTTTGGCATTACCAAGCATCTCTTGCACATCAAAAGCCATGGCTTGGCGCATTTCTTTTGCACTAGCCGAACGAAGGCGCATGATTTCTCCCGTGTATCCACCTTGACGTACTTTTTGAATTTCTTCATTACTGGTCACGCCCACGCATGGAATATTGGCTTTAATTACGCTTGGCAGAACATTGTCGATACCATGGCCATAAGCATCTGCTTTCATGACCAAGCAAATTTGGCTTTTATTACTCAGCAGCTTTTGTAGCGTATCAATATTGTGTTCAAAACCCTTGGTATTAAAAACACCCCATGCATTTGGTGTCATCGTCTGAATCGATGACGTATTGGATACTACTGACTTTGCTCCAATGGGTGCCTGTGCATACGTCAATGTTGTTGCTAACAAAATCGCTAAGCTGATTTTTTTAAAATGCCATACATCTTTCATGTGTTACCCCTCTATATTAATCGTCTATTGCTTGTTATTTTTATGCCTTCATCAATACTTTGAACTGGCGATGTTATTTATACCACACAAACCAAAAAACCAATCAGAACATTGAAAATAGTAAAAAACGCCCATAATCTCAAACCATTTTTTTAATTCTTTGCATTAGTTTTTCTTATGTATATGTCTTTTTAATAGCATTTTTTCAACACTCAAAACAACAAAGGCATCCTGAAGTATTTCAGGATGCCTTTATGAAAATCATCACCACGTGATTTTTCAAATGTTCATGCTTATTACTTCACATTAGCCATAACGACGCTGGAAATCTTGCATGAATGACACCAATGCTTGCACGCCATCTAATGGCATGGCATTGTAAATGCTAGCACGCATGCCGCCCAAAGCTTTATAGCCTTGCAATAACAACAATCCGGACAACTCAGACTCCAATACAAATTGGTCATCCATGGCTTTACCCGCTGCAGTTTGGAAAACCACATTCATTTTAGAGCGTGCATCTGGTGCAATGTCATTCACGTAAAAACCATTGCTACTGTCGATGGCGTCATACAGAATTTTGGCTTTTAGTTCATTGATTTTTTGTATTTTCTCAACACCACCTTGAGCCAATAACCATTCAAATACCAAATTTGCAATATAAACGGGATAGGTTGCTGGCGTATTGTACATACCGTCTTTTTCCACATGACTTTTGTATGACCAAACATCAGGAATCGCCTTACTTGAGCGCTCAAGCAAGTCTTCACGCACAATCACAATGGTTGCACCTGATGGGCCAATATTTTTTTGCGCACCAGCATAGATAATACCAAAATCACTGACATTGATTGGGCGAGACAAGATATCACTGGACATATCGCACACCAACGTAGGCAAGTTTGCTTGGCTAGGTAGGTTTTGGTATTGCAGGCCATGCACAGTCTCATTGCTAACAAAATGCACATAAGCTGAATCTTGACTCACATCCCAAGTATCAATTGCAGGCACATCCTTGAAGTTCAAAGCCGAACCATCAGCAGCCAAATGAATGTCCAAATGGGTTAACTTACCCATATTTTGGTAAGCCAATTTACTCCAGTTACCACTGACAACAGCATCAGCACGTTTAAAACCATTACCCAGATTCAAAGAAACCATATTGAATTGTGCACTTGCGCCGCCTTGTAAAAACAAAATTTTGTAATTGCTTGGGACTTTCAATAGTGTGCGCAGATTTTGCTCTGCATGGTGTAAGATACTTTCAAATTGACTAGAACGATGACTCATCGCCATCACGGGAAAACCAGTTCCCTTATAATCAAGCATCTCTGCTTGTGCTTGACGTAAAACAGCTTCAGGTAGAACTGCTGGGCCTGCTGAGAAATTATATACAGATGTCTTCATGGCAACTTTAACCCTGATTTCCTTCTTATCAATAAAAGTGGCTTAACCACAAATAAACAAGCAATGACATAAAACAAAACCCACTGCCAACTTTCGGTTGTGCAGTGAGTATTCACTCAATATCACTCTTTATTAAAATAACGTGTAAATTTGACATCCATCAATGTCAAATTTAATGGTTAGCATTCTATGCCTCATACCAACAATCTTCAATAGATTTTGGCAAAATTAACGGCGCCGAAAACTTAACTGCCAAAATACCATTTTATGGCTTTAAAAGAGCGATTTACTTTATCTTTTTCGTATTTCAGGGTACAATCACGAAGTTTTTCAATTTTCCGAGAAATGGGCACTAGCCCATTTTTTTATTTCTAGGGAGCAAAATGGACATCCAAAACATTCTGGATAAAACCTTACCGGGTTTGGGCTACGAGTTAGTTGATTATGAATTAACGGCGATGGGTGACTTGCGTGTATTTATTGATAAGCCAGGCGGCATCAATGTGGAAGATTGCGCAACGGTCAGCAACCATTTGACACGTTTATTTATGGTTGAAGATGTCGACTACAATCGCCTTGAGATATCCAGCCCAGGTTTGGATCGTCCGCTCAAAAAAGAAGCTGATTTCATTCGCTACGCAGGCACACCATGCAAAATCAAAACTCGCCTGCCTATCGATGGTCAAAAGAAATTCCACGCTCGCATTATTGAATGCAAAGACAACGTTGTTACCGTTGAATTCGACGGCAAACGCGTTGATATCGAACTAAGTAATATTGACAAAGCACGCTTAAACCCAGAGTTTTAAAGCAAACGATCCCGTTAGGAGACCAGAATATGAGTCGTGAAATTTTAACCTTGGTAGATGCTCTTGCTAGTGAAAAAAATGTAAGTACTGATGTGGTATTCGGTGCCCTTGAATTCGCATTGGCCACAGCAGCTAAAAAGAAATTTGATTTAGAAAACGTTGAGATTCGCACTGAAATTGATCGCAGAACTGGCGATTACAAAAGCTTTCGCCGTTGGTTAATCGTTAAAGATGAAGAATATACTTACCCTGATGTTGAAATGACTGAAGAGCAAGTGGACGAAGACTACGGCCTAACCATGGAAGCCGGCGAATACTACGAAGAAGAAATCGAGAATGTTGACTTTGGTCGCATTGGCGCACAAACAGCCAAACAAGTGATTTTACAACGCATTCGCGACGCTGAACGCGAGCAGATTTTAAATGAATTCTTGCTTCGTCGTGACAACTTGGTTTTGGGCACAGTAAAACGTGTTGAACGCCATGGTGCCATTATCGAATGTGGCCGCTTAGAAGCATTATTGCCACGCGATCAAATGATCCCGAAAGAGAACATGCGCTCGGGCGACCGTGTCCGCGCCCTATTGGCTCGCGTCGACCAACAAGGCACACGCTCTGTTGTGATCTTGACCCGTACTTCTCCTGAGTTTTTGGCAAAACTGTATGAAATGGAAGTGCCAGAAATTGAGAATGGCTTACTGGAAATCAAAGAAGTCGCTCGCGACCCAGGCTTCCGTGCCAAGATTGCAGTCAAAGCAAACGATCCACGCATCGACCCACAAGGCACTTGTATTGGTGTTCG
>JASLBZ010000229.1 GCA_030146285.1 Neisseriaceae bacterium
CACATCATGAAAGTGAACAACAAACACATGAAGATACATTTGGAAATCATCCGTCTGTTTCAGGCTGCCTGTAAGCGGCACTCTGGTGGTATTGCGGCCATTGCGAATGTTATGGAAGTGAACCAAACGATTTTGGCCAATAAGCTTAATCCCAATAATGATTCCAATCATTTGTCGTTAGCGGAGGCTTGTCGAGTTATTGAGATTACAGGGGATCGCTCGTTGGTGTCTGCGATGGCATTTTTAAACGGTGATGTGGTGATGCCTGCGCCAGAAGAGCATGAAGAGGATACGGACAAGGATGTGCTCAGTACATTTATGCGTGCGCTGCATTCGGCCAGTGAGCTTGGTGCTCAGATAACGGATGCGACAAAGCCGACATCAGAGTGGGGTGCGCAGTTGTCTCCCAAAGAAAAGCGTGATTTGCGCCCTTTGGTTGATGATTTGATTCAGAAGGCTATTTTATTAAAGCGCCAGATTGGGTAAAGGCTTACTTAGGTAGGCGACTTAGGATTTGAGGTAAATCATCATGGGTAAAAGAGGCAATCCAGCCACATTTATCGCAAGAAAATGGAAAGCAATCAAAGCTGCCGGTAACAATAAAGCAATTCGGGCAGTATACCGAGTCGATGTAGTTCCCAGCCGTATCTTTTTTAAATGCGGCCCCGTTGGACTGGATAAATTGATTCGTAATTCGGTATTTAGATATTTCTTTTTGAAGGGCTTGGCATTTTTCTTCTGCATGGGCCAGTTTTTCTTCAGTTTGTTCGTGGGTGGTTCTCAGTATTTCAAGTTGCTCGGAAAGCAAAGCAATGCGTTCACGCAAGACGTCAGCGGTCATGCTTCCTGTGATGGTGGAAATACCTTTTTGGGCAAGAGTGTAGATGACTTCGAAGCTCATGACGATTTTAACCCCCACAAAAGATAGGTAAGAAAAAGCCAGTGCACGAACACTGGCTGATTCAACACATTTAGAAAGGCATCTAAAAATGAATGAAATTATTCTAATACAAGCAAAGACTTTTGGCAATGAAGACCAACAATCGGTTGATGCCCGAGAGCTGCATGCTTTTTTAGAGAGTAAGCAGGATTTTTCAACGTGGATTAAAAAGCGTGTTACGGACTTTGGCTTTGTTGAGAATCAGGATTTTGTCTCATTCCATAAAATTGTGGAGCGAGGAACTGGGGCGGCAAAACGGATTGAATATGCTTTGTCTTTGAATATGGCCAAAGAGCTTTCGATGGTTGAGCGCAATGAAAAAGGCAAGCAAGCGCGTCAGTATTTTATTGATTGCGAGAAAAAGGCCAAGTCACAGGCTTTGGCCATTCCCAGTAATTTCAAAGAGGCTTTGTTGTTGGCCGCTAGGATTGAAGAAGAGCGCGAACAGGCATTGGCGCAGGTTGCGGTGTTAACGCCTAAGGCTGAGGCATTGGATCGATTGCAACACGCTGATGGGGATTTGAACATCACCAATGCAGCCAAAACACTGGGCATGCCACCGGCGAGGTTATTTGATTGGTTAAGTCAGCACCGTTGGATTTACAAGCGTGATGGCAAAGGACCGTGGATTGGTTACCAAATCAAAATTCAGCAAGGGTTATTGCGACATGGTGAACACCGTTACCAAGGCAGCAATGGTGAGGTTTTAACGACTCAAGTACGCATTACCCCCAAAGGCATGGCAACACTGGCGAAGAAAGCAAAGGCAGCAGCATGAGCAATTTAATTATTAACGATTATCCATTGATGGTGTCACCGAAGTTAGCAGTGGTTGTTGGCTTGCATGAGGCTATTTTTATTCAGCAATTGCATTGGCTAAGTGGTCGTTCTAAGAATCAGCGTGATGGTCATGCTTGGGTATACAACACGGCTGAAGAATGGCAAGAGAATGTTTTTCCATTTTGGTCGGTGAGCACTGTGCGTCGTGTGATTCGCAGCTGTGAAGAAAAAGGCGTGATTGTCAGCACTGCAGAGTATAACCGTGCCAAATTTGATAAGACCAAGTGGTTTCGTGTGGATTATGACTGTGAAGCCTTGGTTACTGCGTCTACTCAAAATGACCGTACGAGTGACGATTTCGTTAATGCATCTACTCAAAGTGAGCAGACGAGTTACTCAGATTGGTCAAATCGAGATACCCAAGATGAGCAAATCGAAGTGACCAACTTGAGTAACACTATACCAGAGACTATCCATAGACTTTCCATAGACTCTCATCATCAACCAGATGGCGATGGTTTGCTTACTGGTGTACCTGAAGACAAAGAACCCAAACAAACCGAAACCGAGTTGGCAGCAACCAAGCGTGTTGCGCTTTGCAAAGAACTCAAACGCAAGGGACTGACTGGCATTAACCCACAGCACCCTGCGGTGCATGAGTTGATTGCAGACTTTTCTCTCGAGGAGGCTTTGTTCATGGCTGATGATTTAACGGCTCGGCAAGGGCATAGCCAATTTAGCCCTGCTTATGTTTTGACGGCGCTGCGCAATGCCAGAGATTGCCCGAAGCGTGAGTATGGCAACAAACAGCAAGCACCGAAGAACCCAAGTAACCAAGCTGGCTACCACGATGATTTGGATGGCTGGGGCAGTGCAGGAGTGAAAAAACTATGAGCGCAGCAAGAAACACAGACACGATGCAGCCAATCTTGAAGTTGGTTAAACCGCATGGCAGCCAAAACGAGCGCATCGAGCATTGCGATACCCACGGCCAGTACACCAGCAAATTGATGATGGGTCGCACTTGGACCAAATGCAACGAGTGCATTCAGGAACAAAACAGCAAGGCCAATGCCGCTGAGAAAAAGCGCCAAGCTGACATTCAAAAAACCATGTGGGCTGCGAGGGTGAAGCAAGCCAATATCCAAGAAAAACACGTCAATTGCACATTGGCCAATTATGAAATTGAGAACGCAGGGCAGCAAGCTGCGGTGGAGTTTGCCAGTGATTACATCGACAACTTTGCAGAAAACCGCAAGCTGGGCCGTGGTGCAATCTTTTTGGGTTTGCCTGGTACTGGCAAGAATCACATTGCTTGTGCGATTGCGCTGGAGTTGATGAAGAAACACTTTAATGCCTTGGTCACCACGCACAAGCGCATGAACGACACCATCAAGGGCACATGGAACCGCAAGTCAGTGATGACGGAGCAAGAGGCCATCAAGTTGTTTGTTGAGCCTGATTTGCTGGTGTTGGATGAATACAGCATGGCATTTAACAGCGACACCGACAAGATTCTGTTGTTTGACGTTGTCAATTCACGCTATGAGCGCTGTAAGCCAACGATTGTGATTTCCAACTTGAAGCCACAAGACTTTAAAAACAGCATGGAGCCGCGTGTATTGGATCGCTTGTGTGATAACGGTGGCGCTTTGGTTAAGTTTGTTTGGCAAGGACGACGTCAGCAGGGGTTATTTGAATAATGGTTACATCAAAGGGAATGGATGCAATGGATACAGAAGTCGTTTACCAATATGTCACAGAAGAGGCGCTGTTTGAAAAACGCATGGCCGCATTATCGGGTGTCACTGTGGAGCAGCTGCAGGAGCAAAGAGATACCGTGCCGAACTTGAGCCAATACTTGGATGTGATGTTTCAGGGCTGGCTATTGGCCAAGGGGATTGATTTGATTGATGAGACGAACAAAGGGCTGTTGGTATGACGTACAAGCTTGAGCTGCCATATCCGCCGAGTGCAAACAAATACTGGCGCACTCGCAAGGGGAGCAGCAAGCCTTATGTCAGTGACGAGGCGAAGAAGTACAAAGCCACTGCTTGGAAGATTGCCATGCTCGCTGGTGTGCGCAAAACATCAAGTGCGGTTGAACTTAAGATTGGTTTGCAGCCAAGACAGAACAAAGACGGCAGTGCCAGTAAGACCTGTATTGATTTGGACAATTGTTTAAAAGTGACTTTGGATGCATTAAACAATTTGGTTTATTGGGATGATAAGCAGGTGAAGCGCATTGAGGTTGAGTATTTACCGCCAGTACCAGATGGCGGTTTGTTGGTTGAGGTATTGCAGTATGGCTAAGAAGAAAACCCGCACCAAGACGGAAAAGAAGCATTTAGAAGCATTGGTCGAGCTAGGCTGCATTGTTTGTTACAAGCTAGGCACACCAGGGACGCCAGCAGAGATACACCATTTGCGTACAGGACAGGGCGCATCACAACGGGCAAGCGATTACCAAGCCATACCCTTATGCCCATGGCACCACAGATTGGGCGGACACAAGCAAGCTTACCATGCTGGCCCCAAAGCATTTGAAGAGCGTTACGGCACTGAGATGGAATTGTTAGAACTCACACAGGAAAAGCTAGGGCTGCTTTAGCCACGGACATTGGCAAGAAAGGATTGATATGCGATTAAAAGGGGTAATACACAGCATTGCAGAAGTTATCGGTCGTGAGAATGCTTTGTACTTGGTTGGTAAGCTGCCACGGTTTACGCCCAAAAGCCGCAAGTGTGAACGGGTATTGCTGTATGTGCCGATGGCGAAGAATTTAAAGCCGAATCATCAGTTGGTGGATATTTTGGGTTGGCACGCTGCGATTAAGCTTTGTGAAGCATTTGGTGGTGAGGTGATTGATCCTGGTGTTTGCTCACACGTTTATCAGGGGTTTCGGGATGAGAGCATTGCCAAATTGGTTGAGGA
>JASLBZ010000233.1 GCA_030146285.1 Neisseriaceae bacterium
GCAGCTTTTGATCGCCTACCTGAAAATCTACAGGCTGCCTTACAAACGGCAGCCAAACGCATTGAAAATTACCACCAACATCAAAAACAAGCTTCTTGGTCCTATACCGATGAAGATGGCACTTTATTAGGACAGCAAATCACGGCATTGGACCGCGTGGGTATTTACGTTCCAGGTGGTAAAGCTTCGTATCCTAGCTCTGTCATGATGAATGCCATGCCTGCCCATGTGGCCGGTGTACAAGAAATTATTATGGTGGTTCCCACCCCTAATGGCATTCAAAACGATATTGTTTTGGCGGCAGCTTATATCGCAGGTGTGACCCAAGTCTTTACTATTGGCGGTGCACAAGCCGTTGCTGCCTTGGCTTATGGTACAAAAACCATTCCTCAAGTTGATAAAATTACGGGTCCAGGGAATGCTTTTGTTGCCGCAGCCAAACGCCGTGTTTTTGGTGTGGTTGGTATTGATATGGTTGCTGGTCCCAGCGAGATTTTGGTGATTGCCGATGGCACAACACCGGCTAAGTGGGTTGCAATGGATTTATTTAGCCAAGCAGAGCATGATGAAATTGCCCAATCGATTTTAATTTCAACATCACAACAATATCTGGATGACGTTCAGGCTGCCATGGATGAATTGATTCACGATATGCCACGATCTGACATTATCAATGCTTCTTTGGGCAATCGTGGCGCCATGATTTTGGTCAAAGATTTAGATGAAGCCTGTGATATTGCCAACTTCATTGCACCTGAGCATTTGGAATTGTCGATTGAAAATGCCCAAGAATTCACCCATAAAATTCGCCATGCAGGTGCTATTTTTATGGGCCAATATACCAGTGAGAGCTTGGGAGATTATTGCGCTGGGCCCAACCATGTTTTGCCAACCAGTCGCACAGCTCGCTTTGCTTCTCCTTTGGGGGTTTATGACTTTCAAAAGCGCACCAGCTTGATTCAAGTTTCCGAACAAGGCGCACAAAAACTAGGCAAAATTGCCAGCCTTTTGGCCCATGGTGAAGGTTTAACTGCCCATGCTCGTGCTGCTGAACTGCGTTTAAAAGACACAAGCGAATCCCTATGAATTTAAACAACATCCCCTTTCAAACAACCGATTGGGAAACCATAGAATCCACATCTCATGCTGGCACAACAGGCATGGCATATTGGAAAACCCAAAATTTTGACCAAATTCGAGTTCGCATGGTGACCTATTCTGCAGGTTACCTGGCTGATCACTGGTGCCAGAAAGGACATATATTATTGTGTCTAGAAGGTGAATTAACAACAGAGTTAGATGATGGACGGATTGTTGTTTTAAAAGCGGGCATGAGCTACCAAGTCGCTGATGCTGCACAGGCTCACCGTTCTTCAACAACACTGGGTGCGAAGCTGTTTATTGTGGACTAAGACCAACGGACGATTTCAATAAAGAGAATAAAAATGCCTAACAAGAAAAAATTGAGTTTTGAGTTTTTCCCCACCAGAACACCGGAGGGCAAAGAGCGCGTGATTAATACACGCAAACAATTGCGCCAATTTAATCCTGAATTTTTTTCTTGTACCTTTGGTGCAGGTGGTAGCACCAAAGATGGCACTTTAAGCACCGTCTTAGACATCATGGCAGAAGGCGTCCCTGCAGCGCCCCACCTATCTTGTGTGGGATCAACCGCAGAAGAGCTGGGCACCATCATTCAATCTTATAAAGACAATGGAATTAAGCACATTGTTGCTTTGCGTGGCGATATTCCTTCTGGTGTTGGTTTATCCGATGGTTTTCGATATGCCAATGAGTTAGTACAGTTTATTCGCCAAGAACATGGTGATTACTTTCATATTGAAGTAGCAGCTTATCCGGAGTACCATCCACAAGCACGCAGTGCAGAAGATGATATCAACAATTTTGTACGCAAATGCCAAGCTGGGGCGAACTCTGCTATTACCCAATATTTTTACAATATTGATGCTTACTTTGCATTTGTCGATGAAGTTCGGGCCAAAGGCATTAATATTCCCATTGTACCGGGCATTATGCCAATTGCAGGCTTCAGTAAACTGGCTCGTTTTTCAGACATGTGCGGCGCAGAGATTCCACGCTGGTTGCGCTTAAAATTGCAATCGTATGCTGATGATACTGCATCAATTAAGGCTTTGGGTTTAGATGTCATGACAGATCTTTGTGATCGTCTACTCAGCCAAGGTGCACCCAGTTTGCATTTTTACACATTGAATCAAGCAGGCTTGGTTTCGACTATTTGCCAGCGATTAGGCTACTAACAAAACAAGGAAGAGGATTGGTCATGTCAAAAAATTTATGGGCGCTTGCCATATTATCAATGGGCTTACTCACAGCTTGCCCTAGCGATAATACTGAGCAAAAGCAAACTGCCAGCGAAATGAATACCGCTAGCAGTCCAGACACCCATGCCAAGACGACCAATCCACTACCACACCCTGACAGTATTCAATTGCATTTCAAGCAAGCTGGAAAAGACATCAGCGTCACAGCCAAGCCACAAAAAAGTGAACAAATTGCCTATCAAATTTATTTGCCTGCTGGCTTCGCACTGACCCCAGAAGAGCCAGGCAAAGACATTGTCACCAGTGATTTATCTGAAATCTCATCCATGCGTATTGAAGTGATTGCCGATGCAGATGCCCACACCCAAGCCAACTTAAACAAAGCCATGCAAGAAGGCTTGCGTTTAAGTGGACAAGATTCCCCCATTCAAACCTTAACGCCACAACTGCCGGATACCTTACAAGATGCCTTGATTCAACAAACAGAATCAGAGCAAATGGTCATTACAGGCATGGTTTTTAAACAAGACAATCTTTGGACTCGAATCACCATATTTTCGGACAAACAAGCCGAGCTCAGTGATGAATTGATCCAAATAGCGGCAACCATCCGCCAAAGCGCACCCAAAGCACAATAGGCCACAAAAACAACAATCTAGTAACAAGAAATGGCTTTAAATGACATTTATATCGTATTATGACATATACATCACACACAATATTTGGAAAAAAAGGCGAAGACCATGGTCAAAAGATACTTATTTCAACGAAGTCCTAGAGAGTCAGCCATCACGGTCACCCGTGAAGCACTGATGTTTACGATGCGTTTGGCAATACAAACCAACAGCAAAATCTACACAACAGCAGCAACCCAATATGCATTTCCACCGCCAGAGTTAGAAGCCATCCATCCAAAATTTTTTAATCAATTAAAAAAACTGGGTAGCGATTATATTAATAATGTTGAGATTACCTTCTTAACCGCCCCTCAAATCTACATGAATCAGCCTAAAGGTGGAGTATTGCTCGTTCCTTATTGCCCCATTGCGACCTTACAACGCTTTGATACCCGCAACTCACTAGACCACATTATTTATGTTCCTCGTACATTAGAAGATGCAAGAGCATGGGAAAACACTTGGCATGGTAACGTTCAAATCGTAATTGGTGAATCTAGCGAAAAACGAGAAATTACCCAGTTAATTGCAACCCAACTGATGCTCATTACGGCCAGCATGGATTTAATAAGCGGCAATCGTTTGAGCAATGCTGAGCACCACTACATTGAACGTGCCTTTCAGAAAATCAAAGAGCAGGGCAAAAATGAAGATCCTGAACTCATCGTACAATGGGCAGTGCGCCATGGCTGGAGTAGAGGCATCTTGGCAGAGATCAGTGAATTGGCGCATCAATACTTCACCAGCACCCCAACAGCCACAATAACCAAACCGGAAGCCAACACCATGGCCTTTAATTTGGTCACGGAAATTGCCAATTAATTTCTAATGGTTTTTTTGTTTGA
>JASLBZ010000044.1 GCA_030146285.1 Neisseriaceae bacterium
AAGCATTCTTACCACCTACTTGCTCCACATCGGTCATGCGTAGATTTTCAAACCAAATTACGTTATTGCCGGCCATTTTTCAGTATCCAAGTCGTTAAATAAAAAACTAGTAAAAATCCGTAGTATTTTATCGCCTCAACGGTTTTGTGTCATGCACTTTTAAGTCATATTACGAAAATATGACAAGCAGACCCAGCGCCAAGGCAATATTTTTAATATTTAATGCAAAACAAGCAGCTTCGATAGTCGATAATCCTGCTGTTTTCATGTTTCGTGTAACTTTACATATATTCACAAATGAAAGCAAGTGCCTATTAATTAAGCACTTTCATTCAAATACGAAGGTGAAATCCTGATTTAAAATACCACTATTGGCCTATAAATCATAGTACTAATATCATTAAACAGCCATGATAATGTTTTGTTTTCAATACAAAATATGCAAATAGAATGGTATTCAAAATACAATTTATAAAAAATAAAATCAAAAATATCAATCTTTGCATCCGAAAGTACCCACTCTTGGGCATTTTTACGATACTCTCATGTATGTGTACTAATTTATTTTCTATTTTTAACTCACACTCACGACATGAATACATTAAATAATAAATCAGCCATGCTCTACCAAAGTAACAACGCCTACACTGGAGAAACCTTGTACCAAAGGCCAATAGATGCCCTGCCGACGTTACAAAATAAGATGCAGCAATTGCGCCAAACACAAAAGGACTGGGCCAGTTTAAAGGTTACTGACCGCACCGCTCAACTGCAATTGTTTGCAGAGCGTTTGGCTCGTCATAAAGATGCTTTGGCGCAAATGGTCTGCGAAGAAGTGGGTCGCTGCTTGCGTGAATGCCATGCAGAATTGGACAAATCAATAGAGTTAATCCAATACTACAGTCGTTTGGCACCTGAATTGCTGGACAAAAAAACCATTGCAACCCAAGCCAGCCTAAGCCAAGTGCGCTTTGAACCTTTGGGCATTGTCTTGGCTGTGATGCCTTGGAATTACCCCATTTGGCAATTGATTCGCTTTGCCATTCCTGCCCTGTGTGCTGGCAATGCCTGTGTGGTAAAGCCTGCGCCAAGCGTGGTGCGTGTCACCGAAGCCCTATTCAAAATCACCGAGGACTTACCCTTTATTGCTGTTTATTTGGCCAATGAAGATACCGAAGCTGCCATTGCCTTAAGCGACGCCATGGCATTTACGGGCTCAACCCAAACAGGCCAGCATTTGGCCAGTTTGGCAGGCAAACATTTGAAAAAATCGGTGCTAGAACTGGGTGGCAGCAATGCGTTTATCGTATTAAAAGATGCTGACATTGAGCAAGCTGCCAAAGATGCATGCCATTCACGCTTTCGTGATGCAGGACAATCATGCAATGCTGCTAAACGCATTATCGTTGAAGAAAGCGTGTTTGAAGCCTTTAAAACTGCCTTTTTACAAGAATGCCAAAACTTACACATGGGCAACCCCATGCAGCCTGAAACCACGTTAGCACCATTACACACACTGGCTGTTCGCAACAAAGCACATGAACAAGTTTTGGATGCCATCGCCAATGGTGCGGTGTGCTTATTGGGCGGCACATTGCCAGATGCCAATAGTCACTTCTACCCAGCCACGGTACTGGATAAGGTCAATCCAAACTGCCGCATGTACCGCGAAGAGGTTTTCGGCCCAGTGGTGAGCCTATTGCATGCCAAAGATGCTGCCGATGCCATTGCTTTGGCCAATGACAATCCTTTTGGCTTGGGCGCTGCGATTTACAGTGCAGATGTTCAAACTGCTTGGCAATTGGCAAGCGATTTGAATGTCGGTAGCGTTTTTATCAACCGCCACACCAGCAGTGATTTGCGCCTGCCTTTTGGTGGGGTCAAGGCTTCTGGCTTTGGTCGTGAATTGTCTGAGTTTGGCTTGTATGAATTTGTGAATGTCAAAACCTACTGGCAAAAATAATGGCATAGCCACTGGCAAAAAACCAACAGCCGTTAGTCACCTGTTAACGGCTGTTGGTTTTTAAGTGAGCAATCACCCAAAAGAAGATTATCCCAATAACACGTTAAGATGCCTTAACCATTATTGACCATGTGTTTTTAACTTTAAAAGCACACGGCAAGTATGAACAATCAAAACAGTTTTTGCATCTCATCAGCCCGATGAATGGCGGCTTGCATGGCAAGCGCAACAGTGTCTTCTAATTGGTGCTCGGCAAAAACATTCAAAGCCGCTGCGGTTGTGCCGCCTTTTGAGGTCACATTTTCACGCAAAGTTGCAAAAGCCATGTCGTTGTCAACCGCGGCCAATGCGGCTGCGCCTTTGGCAGCCTGTAACACCAAAGATCTAGCTGTTGCTGCATCAAAACCCAAATCTTCTGCTTTTTGCTGCATGGCTTGCATAAACAAGAAAAAATAGGCAGGTGAGCTGCCAGTGACGGCAATAATATCGTTAATCTGAGCTTCTTTTTCTACCCATGCCACCTGACCCACCGCTTGCATTAATGCACTGGCGTAGTCTTTGTCTTGTTCTGAGACATTGCTCGTTGCAAATAACCCTGCCACACCTTCACCCACCAGCGACGGGGTATTGGGCATAATGCGAATTAAATTCACAGCGCAATCCAAATAATCGTTATAGCGTTCGCTTACAATCCCTGCGGCAATGGTTAACACCAGTTTGTTCTCAAAATTTACATGCCCTTTTAGAGCCTCGCACACCGCCTGCATCAATTGCGGCTTAACCGACAATACCACCACATCGGCTGCATTAGCCGCTGCAATATTATCGCCACTGCTAATCACACCCAAGCTTGTTGCCAAAGCATCGCGATTTTGACTGCTAGGTGCGGTGACGGTAATCAAATCTGCTGGGTAGCCATTTTTCACCAAGCCCGAGACAATGGCACCGGCCATATTGCCCGCCCCAATAAAAGCAATCTTGCGTTGATTCATGTTTTTTATCCTTTGTATTGTGTTGTCAATTGTATTGGCAAACATCTTGATGGCCATAACAAGAAATAAGCAGCCTTTTCAGGCTGCCTGTATTGATCGCCACCCTATTTAAAAACGGCGACTAATGCCTGTTTTTTGCAAAATATTGGCAGCCAACTCTTCTACTGATTTGTGTGTTGTGCTCATGTACGGAATATTGTACTGGCGGAACATTTCTTCAGCATCGCGAATTTCACTGCGGCAATTGCTAAGACTGGCATAAGTTGAATCGGGTCTGCGCTCAGTACGAATGTGATGCAAGCGATCAGAGTCGATGGTTAGACCAAACAATTTTTTGCGAAACGGTTTTAACATGCGTGGCAAATCAGTGCTACACAAATCATCTGGGGTTAATGGATAATTCGCTGCGCGTATGCCGTATTGCAAAGCAAGATACAAACAAGTTGGCGTTTTGCCAGAACGAGACACACCGACCAAAATAATATCGGCTTTTTGCAATTCCTTATCGGTAATGCCATCGTCGTGGTTTAAACTAAAATTCACTGCTTCCATGCGGGCATCATAGCGATCGGTATCTTGTATACCATGAATATTGCCCACCAAATGGCTGGCAGAAGTGCCCAGCTCTTGCTCTAAAATACCCACAAAGGCATCAAAAAAATCCAAATGCAAACCTTTACTGGTTTTGATAATTTGGCGGATTTCTTCATTCACAATACTGGAAAACACAATCGGACGAACCTGTCCTGAGTGCGCAGCTTCGTTGATGATTTCGACCATCTCATGCGCTTTTTCTGTGGTATCAATAAAAGGATGCACGCTGCGTTTGAATTGAATGTGATTAAACTGATTTAATAAGGCCTCTCCCATGCTTTCAGAAGTAATACCGGTTCGATCAGAAACAACAAAGGCTGAGCGATTTTCATTCATGTGTTTTCCAATGCTTGTATTCGTTTGGATGTAAAATCACAATATACCATTAATTGCGCCGGCTTGTTTTTGACTTCAAGCCATCCATTCATTTTAATGGGCTTATTTTGATGTAAACCTAGGTTAATCAGACTCACTACTGGTACTCACCTGACCTTACCCCCCACAAAACATTCTATTATCATGCTCAAACACCAGTTTGTTACAATGTCTGCATGCGGCATTGGATAACGACAAATCCAACAAAACCACACCACTTTTGCCTATTTAAGGACAATAACTATGGGAAAATCCACTCTAGCCACTTTCTTTTTGACACTGTTCATCAGCCCTCTGAGCCATGCGCAAGATTCGGTTGAAAAAGAGATAGCACAAGCTTGTCAAAAAACGCCACAATACGGCAAAATGGGTCGGGATTATTATGATAAAAAACACTATTCCAAAGCTTTAGAACAGTTTGAGTACCAAGCCGCATGGCTGCCTTTTTGTGCTTACAATCAAGAACAAGATACGACTCGCATTACAGACAATGACATTGCTATTAGCCAAAACAATGTTGGCCTAACCCATGCAAAGTTAAACCATCCTTTGTGGGCACGTGCATGGTTTAAGTTAAGCCCAGAATCCAAAACCAGCCTGTTTAATTTAAGCCAACTACCAACCCCAACCATCACCAAAGATTTAAGTGGCGACTATGTAGACTATTCTGGCTTTGGTCAATGGAATTACATTACCGTGGATAAAAACAAAAAAACCAAACAATATGATGTGAGTTTCAGTGGTGTTTATATGGGTTTGCGAAGTTTGATTTATGGCCCGAATATGGGACAGTTTGATATCAATATGCCATTGAATAAAACCCAAGCACATTATCAATATGAACAATGCCGTATTAATTTGGCATTTGAAGCTGACCCCAAGCAAGGCCAGTTTGTGAAGGTCACCCAAGAAGGTGAAGGTTATAACTGCGGTTTTGGTCACAACGTCAATGCAGTCGGAACCTATTATAAGGTAGAGAGAATTAAAAAGATGAACTAATCATCCAAGAAATGGCGCTGGCTCACCAGCCTCTTCGATTGCAAACCCAGCTGCAAGTTTGTAATCGAACAGGTTTCAGCAGCGCGCTCCCAGCTTTTTGAAAAGCAATAGAATCAGGCTTTTCGCAAGAAATTAACATAAGCCATAGTGAAATCAATGGCCTCTTTGATGGCCTTATCTTTTGCATCAGCTGATACAATGTCATTTAACAATATGGTTTTCAAAAACAACTGCCCACGCAAACTGGCAATAAATTGGTTGACAATGGCCTCGACTACACTGTCTGCCAAACCTTGTAAATCAGGATGCATGCTTAAGCGCTCGACTAAGAAGCGATAACTGCGTTGCATTCCGAACTGGTAAACCATTTCTCCAACTTCAGGATGTTTTTTGGACTCTGCAATGGCTAGGCGGTAAGAGTCAATAGCATTTTTTGACAGTATTACTTTGTAATACATATAACCAAATTGCTCCAACGCTTTTTCCAAACAGCACTCGGGTAAATCTGCCTCCAAATCCGTCAAAATATTCATAACAATATTTTCAACAACCGCTTTAAACAAGCCCTCTTTGTTACCAAAAATATCATAAATGCTGGATTTTGAACCGCCGGACAAATTGTTGATAATCGCAACAGTTGTGGCTTCATAACCATATTTTAAAAAAGCGGTTTGAGCTGCTTTAATAATGACCTGTGCCCTTTTTTTTCCTTTTGGTGTACTCAGCATGATTACCATATTCAATACCTTACTTTAATTAAAATTCTTAGCCAATACCCATCGAAACCTTAACTGGTTTTGTTTTTGAACAATTAGTCACAAATCACAATAAGATGTTATAGGATATCATACTACCTTTCACACAAAACAAACTACCATAGCAGCAGAAAAAATGTTTAAAATCCACCATAATGAATTTAAAATTTAAAGATACCATGACAGACACCAGATTATGCCCTTGCCAATCAAACCAAACTTACCTTGACTGCTGCCATACCCTGCACAATGGCAGCCGACACGCCCAAACCGCAGAAGAATTAATGCGCTCTCGCTACAGCGCCTATGTTGTACACGATGTTGATTATTTGGTGGCAACCACACTACCTAGCCAACAAACCTTGTTGGACATTGATGGCATACGCGCGTGGAGTGAGAACAGCACTTGGCTGGGATTGGAAATACTCTCTTTTGAATCATTGCCACCTAAACATGCCACGGTCAGCTTTGTAGCACATTGGCAAGAGGCAGGCGAAAATTGCCAGCACCAAGAGCAATCTTATTTTGTCACAAACCAAGACACTTGGTATTTTATTGACCCCACTGTCAAAATGAGTGTCAATCGAAATGATGAATGCATTTGTGGCAATGGTAAAAAATTCAAAAAATGCTGTGGCATCTATTTATAATATGCGCCATACGCTGTAACTTTTATCTGCTGTTAGTAAAATATTTAAGCCTTGCCTCGATTAGTCAATGCTATAATACCGCCCAATCAATACCAAGGATGGCATCAATATGTGGTTTAAACAACTGAGTTTTTATTTGCTCAATGCTGACAATATCCCAACATGTGAAGAATTAAATCAAAAATTGGCAGAAGCTGAATTTGCACCTTGCCAAGGTTTGGATTGGTTTAGTGAGGGTTTTAACGCACCTTTAAGCCAACAGCCTGATGTATTGGCCTTTGAAGCAGACAATACTTACCGTGTTACGCTGAAAAAAGAAGACAAAGTTTTGCCATCTACCGTGATTCGCGATATTTTGGATGAAAAAATTCAACAAATCCAAGAAGCAGAAGCACGTACCGTGGGCCGCAAAGAAAAACAAGAATTAAAAGACATTGTGACAGATGACTTATTGCCACGCGCGTTCACCCGCTCAAGCAAAGTCGAAGCAATTTTGGACCGCAAACACCAATTTTTATTTATCAACCAATCTAACAGCAACAAAGCTGAAAATATTCTAAGCAAATTGCGTCAAGCTTTGGGTGGTTTAGAAGCGCGCCTACCGAATACCAAACAATCGCCTAGCGTGTTGATGACCGAATGGTTGGGACAAAAACATGGTTTGGGTGGTTTTGAGTTGGGCAGCGATTGCGAACTTAAAGGCGCTGGCGATGCTGCACCTGTGGTACGCGTTTCCAATCAAGATTTAACCGCCGACGAAGTTACCCAACATTTGGACACAGGCAAAGTCGTGACACAAATGGGCCTAAATTGGCGCGACCAAATTTGCTTTGTTCTCACCCAAGACTTCACCATTAAACGCATTCAGTACTTGGACGTGATTCAAGAAGAAGCTGCCAATCATGGCGATGATGCCGCCAGTTTATTGATGGCATCACAAATTTTAATGTGCGAAGCTTTAGGCACCATGCTAACAGAACTAATTAGCCACTTAGGTGGTGTAGAAAACACAGGAAACAATCAATGAGTATAAAATCGGATAAGTGGATTCGCAAAATGAGCGAAGAGCATGGCATGATTGAGCCATTTGAGCCGAACCAAGTGAAATACATTGATGATAAAAAAGTGATTTCATATGGCACATCGAGCTATGGCTACGATATTCGCTGCGCCCGTGAATTCAAAATCTTCACCAACATCAACAGCACCATCGTTGATCCAAAAAATTTCGATACCCGCAATTTTGTTGAGATTGAAGATGATTACTGCATTATCCCACCGAACTCTTTTGCTTTGGCACGCACAGTTGAGTACTTTCGCATTCCGCGCAAAGTACTAACCGTATGCTTGGGTAAATCCACTTACGCACGCTGCGGTATTATTGTGAATGTCACGCCATTTGAACCAGAATGGGAAGGCTATGTGACTTTGGAGTTTTCAAACACCACACCACTACCTGCTAAAATTTATGCCGGTGAAGGTGTTGCCCAAGTCTTATTCTTTGAAAGTGACGAAGAATGCGATGTCTCTTATAAAGACCGCGAAGGCAAATACATGGGGCAAACTGGGGTGACATTGCCCAAAGCTTAAGCCAACAGGCTGCCTACATAAAAAAACCTGCTTTTAAAAGCAGGTTTTTTTATGTAGGCAGCCTGTTGGCTTAAGCTTTGGGCAATGTCACCCCAGTTTGCCCCATGTATTTGCCTTCGCGGTCTTTATAAGAGACATCGCATTCTTCGTCACTTTCAAAGAATAAGACTTGGGCAACACCTTCACCGGCATAAATTTTAGCAGGTAGTGGTGTGGTGTTTGAAAACTCCAAAGTCACATAGCCTTCCCATTCTGGTTCAAATGGCGTGACATTCACAATAATACCGCAGCGTGCGTAAGTGGATTTACCCAAGCATACGGTTAGTACTTTGCGCGGAATGCGAAAGTACTCAACTGTGCGTGCCAAAGCAAAAGAGTTCGGTGGGATAATGCAGTAATCATCTTCAATCTCAACAAAATTGCGGGTATCGAAATTTTTTGGATCAACGATGGTGCTGTTGATGTTGGTGAAGATTTTGAATTCACGGGCGCAGCGAATATCGTAGCCATAGCTCGATGTGCCATATGAAATCACTTTTTTATCATCAATGTATTTCACTTGGTTCGGCTCAAATGGCTCAATCATGCCATGCTCTTCGCTCATTTTGCGAATCCACTTATCCGATTTTATACTCATTGATTGTTTCCTGTGTTTTCTACACCACCTAAGTGGCTAATTAGTTCTGTTAGCATGGTGCCTAAAGCTTCGCACATTAAAATTTGTGATGCCATCAATAAACTGGCGGCATCATCGCCATGATTGGCAGCTTCTTCTTGAATCACGTCCAAGTACTGAATGCGTTTAATGGTGAAGTCTTGGGTGAGAACAAAGCAAATTTGGTCGCGCCAATTTAGGCCCATTTGTGTCACGACTTTGCCTGTGTCCAAATGTTGGGTAACTTCGTCGGCGGTTAAATCTTGATTGGAAACGCGTACCACAGGTGCAGCATCGCCAGCGCCTTTAAGTTCGCAATCGCTGCCCAACTCAAAACCACCCAAACCATGTTTTTGTCCCAACCATTCGGTCATCAACACGCTAGGCGATTGTTTGGTATTCGGTAGGCGCGCTTCTAAACCACCCAAAGCTTGACGCAATTTGCTTAGAATATTTTCAGCTTTGTTGCTGTTAGATTGGTTGATAAATAAAAATTGGTGTTTGCGGTCCAAAATTGCTTCGACTTTGCTTGAGCGGGTGAACGCGCGTGGCAATAAGTCATCTGTCACAATGTCTTTTAATTCTTGTTTTTCTTTGCGGCCCACGGTACGTGCTTCTGCTTCTTGGATTTGTTGAATTTTTTCATCCAAAATATCGCGAATCACGGTAGATGGCAAAACTTTGTCTTCTTTTTTCAGCGTAACACGGTAAGTATTGTCTGCTTCAAAGGCCAATACATCAGGCTGTTGGCTTAAAGGTGCGTTAAAACCCTCACTAAACCAATCCAAACCTTGGCAAGGTGCAAATTCAGCTTCTGCCAATTTTTGATTTAATTCTTCACATGTTGGGATATTGTCAGCATTGAGCAAATAAAAACTCAGTTGTTTAAACCACATATTGATGCCATCCTTGGTATTGATTGGGCGGTATTATAGCATTGACTAATCGAGGCAAGGCTTAAATATTTTACTAACAGCAGATAAAAGTTACAGCGTATGGCGCATATTATAAATAGATGCCACAGCATTTTTTGAATTTTTTACCATTGCCACAAATGCATTCATCATTTCGATTGACACTCATTTTGACAGTGGGGTCAATAAAATACCAAGTGTCTTGGTTTGTGACAAAATAAGATTGCTCTTGGTGCTGGCAATTTTCGCCTGCCTCTTGCCAATGTGCTACAAAGCTGACCGTGGCATGTTTAGGTGGCAATGATTCAAAAGAGAGTATTTCCAATCCCAGCCAAGTGCTGTTCTCACTCCACGCGCGTATGCCATCAATGTCCAACAAGGTTTGTTGGCTAGGTAGTGTGGTTGCCACCAAATAATCAACATCGTGTACAACATAGGCGCTGTAGCGAGAGCGCATTAATTCTTCTGCGGTTTGGGCGTGTCGGCTGCCATTGTGCAGGGTATGGCAGCAGTCAAGGTAAGTTTGGTTTGATTGGCAAGGGCATAATCTGGTGTCTGTCATGGTATCTTTAAATTTTAAATTCATTATGGTGGATTTTAAACATTTTTTCTGCTGCTATGGTAGTTTGTTTTGTGTGAAAGGTAGTATGATATCCTATAACATCTTATTGTGATTTGTGACTAATTGTTCAAAAACAAAACCAGTTAAGGTTTCGATGGGTATTGGCTAAGAATTTTAATTAAAGTAAGGTATTGAATATGGTAATCATGCTGAGTACACCAAAAGGAAAAAAAAGGGCACAGGTCATTATTAAAGCAGCTCAAACCGCTTTTTTAAAATATGGTTATGAAGCCACAACTGTTGCGATTATCAACAATTTGTCCGGCGGTTCAAAATCCAGCATTTATGATATTTTTGGTAACAAAGAGGGCTTGTTTAAAGCGGTTGTTGAAAATATTGTTATGAATATTTTGACGGATTTGGAGGCAGATTTACCCGAGTGCTGTTTGGAAAAAGCGTTGGAGCAATTTGGTTATATGTATTACAAAGTAATACTGTCAAAAAATGCTATTGACTCTTACCGCCTAGCCATTGCAGAGTCCAAAAAACATCCTGAAGTTGGAGAAATGGTTTACCAGTTCGGAATGCAACGCAGTTATCGCTTCTTAGTCGAGCGCTTAAGCATGCATCCTGATTTACAAGGTTTGGCAGACAGTGTAGTCGAGGCCATTGTCAACCAATTTATTGCCAGTTTGCGTGGGCAGTTGTTTTTGAAAACCATATTGTTAAATGACATTGTATCAGCTGATGCAAAAGATAAGGCCATCAAAGAGGCCATTGATTTCACTATGGCTTATGTTAATTTCTTGCGAAAAGCCTGATTCTATTGCTTTTCAAAAAGCTGGGAGCGCGCTGCTGAAACCTGTTCGATTACAAACTTGCAGCTGGGTTTGCAATCGAAGAGGCTGGTGAGCCAGCGCCATTTCTTGGATGATTAGTTCATCTTTTTAATTCTCTCTACCTTATAATAGGTTCCGACTGCATTGACGTTGTGACCAAAACCGCAGTTATAACCTTCACCTTCTTGGGTGACCTTCACAAACTGGCCTTGCTTGGGGTCAGCTTCAAATGCCAAATTAATACGGCATTGTTCATATTGATAATGTGCTTGGGTTTTATTCAATGGCATATTGATATCAAACTGTCCCATATTCGGGCCATAAATCAAACTTCGCAAACCCATATAAACACCACTGAAACTCACATCATATTGTTTGGTTTTTTTGTTTTTATCCACGGTAATGTAATTCCATTGACCAAAGCCAGAATAGTCTACATAGTCGCCACTTAAATCTTTGGTGATGGTTGGGGTTGGTAGTTGGCTTAAATTAAACAGGCTGGTTTTGGATTCTGGGCTTAACTTAAACCATGCACGTGCCCACAAAGGATGGTTTAACTTTGCATGGGTTAGGCCAACATTGTTTTGGCTAATAGCAATGTCATTGTCTGTAATGCGAGTCGTATCTTGTTCTTGATTGTAAGCACAAAAAGGCAGCCATGCGGCTTGGTACTCAAACTGTTCTAAAGCTTTGGAATAGTGTTTTTTATCATAATAATCCCGACCCATTTTGCCGTATTGTGGCGTTTTTTGACAAGCTTGTGCTATCTCTTTTTCAACCGAATCTTGCGCATGGCTCAGAGGGCTGATGAACAGTGTCAAAAAGAAAGTGGCTAGAGTGGATTTTCCCATAGTTATTGTCCTTAAATAGGCAAAAGTGGTGTGGTTTTGTTGGATTTGTCGTTATCCAATGCCGCATGCAGACATTGTAACAAACTGGTGTTTGAGCATGATAATAGAATGTTTTGTGGGGGGTAAGGTCAGGTGAGTACCAGTAGTGAGTCTGATTAACCTAGGTTTACATCAAAATAAGCCCATTAAAATGAATGGATGGCTTGAAGTCAAAAACAAGCCGGCGCAATTAATGGTATATTGTGATTTTACATCCAAACGAATACAAGCATTGGAAAACACATGAATGAAAATCGCTCAGCCTTTGTTGTTTCTGATCGAACCGGTATTACTTCTGAAAGCATGGGAGAGGCCTTATTAAATCAGTTTAATCACATTCAATTCAAACGCAGCGTGCATCCTTTTATTGATACCACAGAAAAAGCGCATGAGATGGTCGAAATCATCAACGAAGCTGCGCACTCAGGACAGGTTCGTCCGATTGTGTTTTCCAGTATTGTGAATGAAGAAATCCGCCAAATTATCAAAACCAGTAAAGGTTTGCATTTGGATTTTTTTGATGCCTTTGTGGGTATTTTAGAGCAAGAGCTGGGCACTTCTGCCAGCCATTTGGTGGGCAATATTCATGGTATACAAGATACCGATCGCTATGATGCCCGCATGGAAGCAGTGAATTTTAGTTTAAACCACGACGATGGCATTACCGATAAGGAATTGCAAAAAGCCGATATTATTTTGGTCGGTGTGTCTCGTTCTGGCAAAACGCCAACTTGTTTGTATCTTGCTTTGCAATACGGCATACGCGCAGCGAATTATCCATTAACCCCAGATGATTTGTGTAGCACTGATTTGCCACGCATGTTAAAACCGTTTCGCAAAAAATTGTTTGGTCTAACCATCGACTCTGATCGCTTGCATCACATTCGTACTGAGCGCAGACCCGATTCAACTTATGCCAGTCTTAGCAATTGCCGCAGTGAAATTCGCGATGCTGAAGAAATGTTCCGCCAGTACAATATTCCGTACATGAGCACAACACACAAATCAGTAGAAGAGTTGGCTGCCAATATTTTGCAAAAAACAGGCATTAGTCGCCGTTTTTAAATAGGGTGGCGATCAATACAGGCAGCCTGAAAAGGCTGCTTATTTCTTGTTATGGCCATCAAGATGTTTGCCAATACAATTGACAACACAATACAAAGGATAAAAAACATGAATCAACGCAAGATTGCTTTTATTGGGGCGGGCAATATGGCCGGTGCCATTGTCTCGGGCTTGGTGAAAAATGGCTACCCAGCAGATTTGATTACCGTCACCGCACCTAGCAGTCAAAATCGCGATGCTTTGGCAACAAGCTTGGGTGTGATTAGCAGTGGCGATAATATTGCAGCGGCTAATGCAGCCGATGTGGTGGTATTGTCGGTTAAGCCGCAATTGATGCAGGCGGTGTGCGAGGCTCTAAAAGGGCATGTAAATTTTGAGAACAAACTGGTGTTAACCATTGCCGCAGGGATTGTAAGCGAACGCTATAACGATTATTTGGATTGCGCTGTGAATTTAATTCGCATTATGCCCAATACCCCGTCGCTGGTGGGTGAAGGTGTGGCAGGGTTATTTGCAACGAGCAATGTCTCAGAACAAGACAAAGACTACGCCAGTGCATTAATGCAAGCGGTGGGTCAGGTGGCATGGGTAGAAAAAGAAGCTCAGATTAACGATATTATTGCCGTCACTGGCAGCTCACCTGCCTATTTTTTCTTGTTTATGCAAGCCATGCAGCAAAAAGCAGAAGATTTGGGTTTTGATGCAGCAACAGCTAGATCTTTGGTGTTACAGGCTGCCAAAGGCGCAGCCGCATTGGCCGCGGTTGACAACGACATGGCTTTTGCAACTTTGCGTGAAAATGTGACCTCAAAAGGCGGCACAACCGCAGCGGCTTTGAATGTTTTTGCCGAGCACCAATTAGAAGACACTGTTGCGCTTGCCATGCAAGCCGCCATTCATCGGGCTGATGAGATGCAAAAACTGTTTTGATTGTTCATACTTGCCGTGTGCTTTTAAAGTTAAAAACACATGGTCAATAATGGTTAAGGCATCTTAACGTGTTATTGGGATAATCTTCTTTTGGGTGATTGCTCACTTAAAAACCAACAGCCGTTAACAGGTGACTAACGGCTGTTGGTTTTTTGCCAGTGGCTATGCCATTATTTTTGCCAGTAGGTTTTGACATTCACAAATTCATACAAGCCAAACTCAGACAATTCACGACCAAAGCCAGAAGCCTTGACCCCACCAAAAGGCAGGCGCAAATCACTGCTGGTGTGGCGGTTGATAAAAACGCTACCGACATTCAAATCGCTTGCCAATTGCCAAGCAGTTTGAACATCTGCACTGTAAATCGCAGCGCCCAAGCCAAAAGGATTGTCATTGGCCAAAGCAATGGCATCGGCAGCATCTTTGGCATGCAATAGGCTCACCACTGGGCCGAAAACCTCTTCGCGGTACATGCGGCAGTTTGGATTGACCTTATCCAGTACCGTGGCTGGGTAGAAGTGACTATTGGCATCTGGCAATGTGCCGCCCAATAAGCACACCGCACCATTGGCGATGGCATCCAAAACTTGTTCATGTGCTTTGTTGCGAACAGCCAGTGTGTGTAATGGTGCTAACGTGGTTTCAGGCTGCATGGGGTTGCCCATGTGTAAGTTTTGGCATTCTTGTAAAAAGGCAGTTTTAAAGGCTTCAAACACGCTTTCTTCAACGATAATGCGTTTAGCAGCATTGCATGATTGTCCTGCATCACGAAAGCGTGAATGGCATGCATCTTTGGCAGCTTGCTCAATGTCAGCATCTTTTAATACGATAAACGCATTGCTGCCACCCAGTTCTAGCACCGATTTTTTCAAATGTTTGCCTGCCAAACTGGCCAAATGCTGGCCTGTTTGGGTTGAGCCCGTAAATGCCATGGCGTCGCTTAAGGCAATGGCAGCTTCGGTATCTTCATTGGCCAAATAAACAGCAATAAAGGGTAAGTCCTCGGTGATTTTGAATAGGGCTTCGGTGACACGCACCACGCTTGGCGCAGGCTTTACCACACAGGCATTGCCAGCACACAGGGCAGGAATGGCAAAGCGAATCAATTGCCAAATGGGGTAATTCCAAGGCATCACAGCCAAGACAATGCCCAAAGGTTCAAAGCGCACTTGGCTTAGGCTGGCTTGGGTTGCAATGGTTTTTTTGTCCAGCAATTCAGGTGCCAAACGACTGTAGTATTGGATTAACTCTATTGATTTGTCCAATTCTGCATGGCATTCACGCAAGCAGCGACCCACTTCTTCGCAGACCATTTGCGCCAAAGCATCTTTATGACGAGCCAAACGCTCTGCAAACAATTGCAGTTGAGCGGTGCGGTCAGTAACCTTTAAACTGGCCCAGTCCTTTTGTGTTTGGCGCAATTGCTGCATCTTATTTTGTAACGTCGGCAGGGCATCTATTGGCCTTTGGTACAAGGTTTCTCCAGTGTAGGCGTTGTTACTTTGGTAGAGCATGGCTGATTTATTATTTAATGTATTCATGTCGTGAGTGTGAGTTAAAAATAGAAAATAAATTAGTACACATACATGAGAGTATCGTAAAAATGCCCAAGAGTGGGTACTTTCGGATGCAAAGATTGATATTTTTGATTTTATTTTTTATAAATTGTATTTTGAATACCATTCTATTTGCATATTTTGTATTGAAAACAAAACATTATCATGGCTGTTTAATGATATTAGTACTATGATTTATAGGCCAATAGTGGTATTTTAAATCAGGATTTCACCTTCGTATTTGAATGAAAGTGCTTAATTAATAGGCACTTGCTTTCATTTGTGAATATATGTAAAGTTACACGAAACATGAAAACAGCAGGATTATCGACTATCGAAGCTGCTTGTTTTGCATTAAATATTAAAAATATTGCCTTGGCGCTGGGTCTGCTTGTCATATTTTCGTAATATGACTTAAAAGTGCATGACACAAAACCGTTGAGGCGATAAAATACTACGGATTTTTACTAGTTTTTTATTTAACGACTTGGATACTGAAAAATGGCCGGCAATAACGTAATTTGGTTTGAAAATCTACGCATGACCGATGTGGAGCAAGTAGGTGGTAAGAATGCTT
>JASLBZ010000075.1 GCA_030146285.1 Neisseriaceae bacterium
TGGACAAATCGCACGAGGAAAAACAATGCCTTCATTTGCATAATGGAGGCATTATTTTATATGGCGACCAAGGATTAACATGGCAGTTGACCAATTCATGCATGGTGTCGAGGTTGTTGACATCGATACTGGTGCCAGAACCATCTCTACCGTCCGTGCTTCGGTCATTGGTATTGTGGGCACAGCACCCGATGCTGATGAAACAGCATTTCCTTTAAATACCCCTGTTTTGATTGCAGGCAGCCTGCGCGAAGCGTCACTTTTGGACACCACGGGCAATCAGGCCGGCACTTTGCCATCGGCCATTGATAGCATTTTGGATCAAGCCGGTGCGGTGATTGTGGTGGTTCGTGTGGCGGATGCACAAGACGAGCAAGCGACATTGGCCAATGTTTTGGGCGGTGTGGATGCGCAAACAGGGCAGTATGAAGGCGTTCACGCTTTTAAAGCAGCAGAATCCATACTGGGCTTTGCGCCTCGCATTTTGTGCGTGCCTGGCTTTACTCATCAACGTGCCGAAGGTGAAGCCAATGCTGTGGTTGCTGAATTGATTGGCATTGCCGAAGCCTTGCGAGCTGTGATTGTTGCCGATGGCCCCAATACCAATGACAAAGATGCCATTGCTTATGCAGGGGATTTTGGCAGCAAACGTGTTTATGTGGTTGATCCCAAGATTAAAAAAACAGGCAGCGATGGTAAGATAAAAGAGGAATTTGCCAGTGCGGCTGTGGCCGGATTAATGGTGAAAGTCGATAGTGAGCGTGGTTGGTGGTGGAGTCCGTCCAATCACAATATCAATGGCATTCAAGGCACAGCCCGCGCAATTGATTTTAAACTGGGCGATGCCAATTCCCGTGCCAATATGTTAAATGAAAAGAAGATTGCCACCATTATTCGTCAAGATGGCTACCGCTTGTGGGGCAATCGCACCTTGTCTTCTGATCAAAAATGGGCATTTTTGTGTGTGGTTCGCACCGCCGACATTATCGCCGACAGTTTGACTGCAGCGCATTTGTGGGCAGTTGACCGCGGCATTACCAAAAACTATGTGACAGACGTGGTTGAGGGCGTGAACAGTTATTTGCGTTATTTGACCAATTTGGGTGCTATTTTGGGTGGGAAGTGTTGGGCAGATGCGGATTTGAATACGCCAGATCAGATTGCACAGGGTAAAATATTCTTTGATTTTGACTTTACCCCAACATACCCCGCAGAGCATGTCACATTCCGCTCACACCTTGTTAATGATTATATCAAAGAGGTATTTGCATAATGGCCACTACCGATATTCGCAATAACGTCAATTTGTTTGTCGATGGCCGTGGCTATGCAGGCAAATTAGAAGAATTTAACCCACCAAAACTCACCTTACAAACTGAGGAGTTTCGTGCCGGTGGTATGGATGTACCGCTTAAAATCACCACAGGCATGGAAGCCATGGATTGTGATTTTGCACTTAAAAGTTATGACCGTGATGTGTTGGCTTTGTTTGGCATTCGCCAAGGCTCCAGTGTGCCATTGGTGGTGCGTGAAGCCTTACAGTCAGAAGATGGTACGGTCACGGCAGTGGTTCGCACCATGCGTGGCAAAATCACCGAACTAGATGAAGGTGGCAGTAAGCCAGGCGAAGTGCCTTCTTTGAAAGTCACCCTGAATTTGAATTATTACAAGATGGAACATGGTGGCAAATTGATCCATGAAATTGATGTTGAAAACATGGTTCGTATTATTAATGGCGTAGATGCGTTGGTTGATATTCGCAACGCTTTGGGGATGGGTTAATGACGACAATCGAAAAAACAGCAGAATCACAATTACCAGAATTTTTGACCAAAAACGATGCTGGTGTGCTGATTACTTTTAATAAACCCATGAACATGATGGGGGCGCAGGTTGGCTATATTCAAATGCGTGAGCCAACCGTGGCTGACCAATTGGTTGCCACAGCCATTGCCGGTGGCGAGGTAAAGCAAGAGATTGGTTTGTTTGCCAATTTGTGCGATGTCTCACCAGAAGACATTACCGCTTTGACTTTACACAATTATGGGCGAGTACAGGCAGGCTTTAAGCTTTTTTTGCTTTGAATAAAAACGATGTTCGCCATGCGACCATTGCTTTGTCGTCACACACAGGCTGGTCGCTGGCGGAAATCAAAGCATTGCCTGTGTCTGAATTTCTTTTTTGGCTAGAAGGTTTGCCAAAGAATCAATAAAGGAAAACATCAGTGTCCAATAAGCGCCTGAATGCAACGATTACGATTGGGGGCGCAGTTGCTGGTTCACTGAAAAGCGCCTTTTCTTCTACAAAATCCAATCTTGGCCAACTTGGCTCAGAAATGAAACGACTCACCAAACAGCAACGCTTGCTTGGTGAGTCAATCAAAACCTTTGGCCGTATGGGTAAAGATGTCGATGGGCTTCGCGCCAAATACAATGCCGTTACCGCACAAATTGAAAAAACCACCAAAGCAACACAACGCTTGCAAGCCATTAGCAATGCCAAAGATGCCAATCTAGCCCATCGCTCAGAATTGCGTGGGCAAATGCTGGACACCGCAGTGGCAACAGCCGCGATGGTGATTCCTGTTAAATTGGCTATTGATGCTGAAAATGCTTTTGCTGATGTGAAAAAAGTGGCGGACTTTGCCGATGAGATGGCAGAGCGCTCGGCATTTAACACCATTTTAAAACAGACCCGAGAATTGCCAGTGGCTTTTCAGGAGTTGTCAGCCATTTGGTCACAAGGGGCACAGTCGG
>JASLBZ010000097.1 GCA_030146285.1 Neisseriaceae bacterium
GCGTCATCTCGAATCACCAATTGTGTGAACAAACGCAAGTTCTCACCCAAAGCTGGCAAGCCATAAAAGGTTTGCATGGAGACATCGACTTCGTAGCCGACGCCATTCACATCCAAAATAATTTGCGGTGGTTGCTTTTCAATAATCGTGCCGTTTAATTGACCAATCATGGTGTTATTCTTTCATTATTTGGCCACAAAACGACCATGTTTAAGATAAAGGTTTTTTTGAATCGTGGCTGCCAAACTGTGGTTTCTTAAGGCGTGGGTTAAAGCCACGGCCAAACCATCGGCAGCATCTTCGGATGGCGTCCCATTTAAAGACAGCATTTGTACCACCATGTGTTGAACTTGCTCTTTGGCAGCTTTACCCTGCCCAACTACAGCTTGTTTGACCTGCAATGCCGTATATTCTTCTACAGGTAAACCTTTGTGAACCAAAGCCGCAATCGCCGCACCGCGTGCTTGACCTAACATCAAGGTTGCAGCAGGATTCACGTTCACAAAAACTTGTTCAATCGAAGATTGATTGGGTTGGTAAGTATCTATCACTTCACAAATGTGCTTGAAGATCACCGCAATTCGCTCTGACAAAGGGGCTTTGGGCGGTGTTTTAATGCAGCCTGAAGCCACATAATGGTGTTTTTGCCCCACCACATCAATCACGCCAAAACCAGTAAATCGACTACCAGGGTCAATACCCAAAATCCGAATGGGCACGGGTGCTTGATTCATAACAATCTTTCAATAATTTTCAGTATTATAGCGTAATATTTGTTACATGGTTTCAAGATTTGAGTCCGCAGTAATATTCCTCACCAGATAGACAACAAAACAGATGGCTTTACCTCGTCATAGCATAATCCATTTGTTTGCATGGCGTAAAAATAAAAAAGCCACTTGTTAAGTGGCTTTTTAAAGTTTAAATGGCAATGCCCTAGCGACTTTAACCAAACATACCGGTTAAATGCGCCAAGAAAAACAAAGAAAATGCACTTAAGAAGGTTAAACCCAAATAAGCCAACCATTTTAACCACATGCCAACACTGTGCTCATCTCCAGTGACCAAACGCAAGTTAAGCCAAGCAAAAATAGGCGTGGTCACAAACGATGCAATCATCGCAAATTTTAGCATCGGGCCAACGGCATTTTTGAATTGGAAAATCACCACCAAGCCCAAAACAGCCGTCGCAATAATCCAGATATTCAAAGCGCGTTTATTGCTTTTTTCATGGCGTTTGATAATGCGAAGTGATTCCATATTGGTGCGTGAATAACCATCAATCACTGTTAACGTGGTGCCCAACATACAAGCCAATGCAATAAATGCCACCAAATAACGCGACCACTCGCCAATCGTTGTTGCGTACATATCAATCAATTGCTTAATGTAGGCGCCGCCCACCATTTCCACAGGTGTACCCGAGCCAAACTGCACCAAAGCGCCCAAGGCCAAGAAAACCAAAGCCAATAGTGCCGTGCCGATATAACCGACATTAAAATCAAATAAACCGTCATTGAGCGAAACAGAACGCTGCTCTCTTTTGGCAGCCACCCACATGGAAGTTAAGGCTGAAATCTCAATGGGTGCTGGCATCCACCCCATGAGCGCCACAATAAAACTAAGCGATACCAAATTCCAAGGCGATGGTCCTGCAAAATCTGCTGGGGCAACTGCACCGCGCGTCATGGCAATCACCACGGCTAGCACCGTCGCTGCGGTTAAGCTCACCATAATCACCTTAGACAAGCTATCCAATAATGAATAGCGTCCTGCCACCAATAAAAATGCCGAACCACCCAACACGATTAAAACCAACCATGTCATCGATAATCCCGGCAAAAAATAACCCAAAATGGCAGCACACAAAATACCCACCCCTGCGGTATTGATCACAGCAGCAAAGACATTTAAGCCAAAAAATCCCCAAATATAAGCCCGACCATTTTTGGCATAGCCTGTTAATAAGCTATTGCCCGTAGCAAGCGTGTACTCAGAACCAAAACGAAAAAAAGGATATTTGAAGACATTGGCTAAAATAATAATAATCGCCAGCTCCCAACCAAACATAGCACCCGCTTGGGTTGATGCAATCAAGTGCGAACCACCAACAGCAGCAGATGCCATTAAAATACCTGGCCCCAATGCACCCATTCGGCTTTTCCAGCTCGATTTTCGTTCAGTATCTACTACAGGATGCGTATTAGCAGATGTCTGTGAAGTGGTTGAAACAGACATAATTTTCTCCAAGAAAATAGACTCATTGCAATGCAATGCATTTGATTTATTTAAACTGATCAGTACTTTTTGTACTGTTCTGCAAATCATACCCGCCTTGGTGATTTACTGCTTTTACACAATTGAAATTATATTGAACAAAAAAAATAAAAAGTGGCATTTAATATAGGAAAACAGATGATTACTAAAGGATTACATCAATAATGCCAAACGAAAAAACACAATACCGCATTTTTAGTCATTTCAAAAAACCGACTAAAACACATCCAAAACACCACTTCTTGTTATAAAAAATCACGAATACAAGCAATTAACCTTATAAATGGCTAGGGAGAAAATAGCATCCAAAACCATGAAATCATTTGTATGCCGATTAAGTGGCATACATAAAATCACGATTGATATTGGAGTCTATATAGCACTGGTTACAGCACAAAACAGAATCGTAAAAACATCCTCTACTGTAAATGCTAAGGCTTTATAAATTGATGATTGCATTTTATTATTTTGTTTTCTTTTGCTAACTTGGTGTTTGGATTGCCGATACACCGACAATAGTCATAACGATCTCGCCAACGCACTTCTTTTGGAATAGAGACATTCAAACATAAGGTACCAAAATAGGAGTTTGGGTAGCTGAATAAGCCAAATTTTAAAACGATATAAATCAAGAATAAAATGAAAATATATGGCCATGTATCTGCATATATTTGGGGTGTTTTCTTTAATATTTTATCGATATTCATCAAGAACCTATCGGGTTAATAAAATAATTACTCATATACAAAATAAAGAATAAAGCTCAAAAAAACATGCAAACTCTGCCACATTAAACCTTGTGATGGTTATTGCCCAAAACCCAATATTTTAAATTTCTCACGATTCAATCATTTTTTTGAGCACAATAAAGAA
>JASLBZ010000160.1 GCA_030146285.1 Neisseriaceae bacterium
TATTTTCAGGATTACGAAATTAACTTTTTGGATATTTTATGAAGCTAAACGACGGCATTCAAAGCATGGCAACTGACTTGTCGCTAAAGACGAATAACCGTCGGTATTTGGCAAGTCGAAAATTAAGCTACAAAGAGCTCACCAACCTATACAGCGACAATTGGCTGGTGATTAATTACATCGATAAAACAGCGCAAGACATGACACGTCTAGATCGCAAGATTGAGACCACGTTAGACGAAAACACGCTTAGCACGTTTGAGCGAGTTGAGCAGCGCTTGCGAGTGCATGAGGTTCGTGAAGAGGCGTTGCAAATGTGTAGCCTGTATGGTGACTCTCTTGTGTTGGCAGTGACCACATTCGACTCAAGAGAAACGCATGCGACAGATTACGAAACTGAGTTGAATTTGGATGAAGAGCGAATCACGCGCTTTATTGTATTTGACCAGGCTGAGTACAAGCCCAGTGGTGACATTGATAACAATGTTCTGAGTATGAATTTTGGCAAGCCGACATTTTACTTAATCAAAGGCGATTTAAAGGTTCACCACAGTCGAGTGCACCACATGATGGCAAAGCGCAATCGTGGTCGTGGCAATAAGTTTAATGGCGTAAGTGATGTGCAGGGCGTTTATTCATCACTGCTCACGCACGACACCAACGTAGCTGTGATTTCTGATTTGCTTGAGGAAGCCAAAGTCGATGTCCTGAAAATTGAGGGCTTTAACAAAGGCGTGGCAAGCAATATGGAATCGCAGTACATCGGTATTGCAAGAGCCATGAAGTCGATTAAATCGTCTTCTAACACGCTGATGATTGATAAAACAGCAGAGTACGAACAAAAGCAATTGGCGTTTTCTGGCTTGGTTGAGATTTGGAAGCAAACCAACACTGAGCTAGCAGGTGCCATGAGGCGGCCACTGACTAAGCTGTTCGGTCAATCAGCCAGTGGCTTTGCTTCGGGCGAAGAAGACAACGAAAACTACCGTGATGACATTGCCGCTTTGCAAGAGTCACGTTTGCGTGCGCTGGATGAGTGGATTGATATGTTTATTTTTGATGATTTACACATTCCAAGCGATACGGAGTTTTCATTTACTTATCAGCCGATTAAAGAAGAGTCACAAGCCACGATTGCAGCGAACTTGCAGATGATGGCAGGGGCTTTTACACAAATGCTGCAAGAAGGTGTGATTACTGAGCCGATCGCAGCCAAAGAGCTTAAACGCTTGAATATGATTTCATCGATTGATGATGAGCACATCAAAGGACTTGAGGATTTTCTGAATGAGACAAAAGAAAGTCAGGGTCAAGCCGACCCGAGTCAAGAGCCTGAAGCCCACTACACCCAGTAAACGAGCAGAAGTTTATTACCGCAATCGCTTGTTGAGTATGGTCAAAATGTTTCAGGTGATTGTACTGGATGAGATGCAGCGAGAAACACTGAATGACGCACCCAAGCTAACGGCAAAAGAGCAGATTAATCTCAGTCAGAAGTTAATCAACATTCAAGACAGGATTAATGCAATTGATGTCAACCGCTACGCAAGGCTCACTGCATTTCAGTTTTCTCGCTTTGTTAGCCAACAAACCAATAAGCAGTTTGCAGACACCGTTAATAAATCCATTGGTATTGATATTTCGCCCATCCTAACTGACGAATCAATGCAGTTAGAGTTGGACGCAGCAGTGCAGCGCAATGTTGCACTGATTAAATCGATTCAAAACGAGTACATCACAGAAGTGGGTGATGTTGTTGAAAAAGCCATCTTTGCAGGTGAGCGCAGTACCACGCTAATTTCCCAAATTCAAGAACGAGGCAAGGTTTCTGAATCAAGAGCCAAGTTCATTGCGCGTGACCAAACGACAAAAATCAATGCTGAGATTTCCATGCTACGAGCCAAGAAGATTGGCAGCGATACCTACATTTGGTCAGGGTCGATGGATGAGCGTGAGCGACCCAGTCATGCAGTGATGGAGGGCTTACTTTGCAAAGTGAATGATCCAACAGTGTACTCGAATGACAACGGTGAGACATGGGAAAAAAGAAGCAAGATTGGCGGTGTTGAGCTGCACCCAGGGGAAGACTACGGCTGCAGATGCGACAAACTGCCAGTGATTAAATGGGATTGATATGAAATTAAATGACAAAGCCACATCGATATTCAAAAAGACACGGCAAGGCTATCTGGTGACTCGGGCGACCATCGCTCGCACTGGCAAGCTTGAGTACCGTGGCAGTGAGTTTGATGAAGGCACAAGAGAAAAGTACAAGCTTGATAAAAACAAGATGTACGACGTGTTTATTACAGCAGAAGAACTCTTTCGAGATGAGACGATTAAGTCTTTCGAGGGCATGCCCATCACCATTCATCACCCTGATGACTTAGAAGTGGTGGCAGATGATTGGCGCGATAAAGCCGTTGGCCACATTCAAAACATTCGTGCTGAAGGTGATGAGCTTGTGGGTGATTCTTATATTCAGGATGCCGCAGCCATCGCTTATATCGAGAAAACAGGCGTCAGAGAAACCTCTATTGGCCAAGATGCAAACATCACGATGGTCGATGGCAAGTTATACAAAGTCAATTTGATTGGCAACCATGTTGCGGTCGTTCCGAGCGGTCGTGCTGGTACTACTAAACTCGGAGATAGGAAACCTAAAATGACGTTAGCTCAAAAAATAGCAAAAGTGATTGGTAAACGCAAAACCAAGCTTGCTGATTCTAAAGCAGCAACATTAAAGCAACGCCTGACCGATGCCGGTGAGGAGCTTGCCAAACTTGATGAAGCTGAAACGCCAGAAGAAAAAGCCGAAGCTGTCGCAGAAGTGATTGCCAGCGTGGTGGAAGTTCTGGACGAAGCACAGGCGCTGCAAGAAGAGGTTGTCGATGACGTGCCTGCTGAAAAAATCACAGACGCCGAGGGCGAAGGTGATGAAGCCTTGCGTGAAGAGCGTGACAATCTTCGTGTTGAAAACGAAGAGCTTAAATCTGAAATTGATGATTTAAAAGCACGCATCGATGAATTGGAAGGCAAAGAAGAAACAGAAAATGTGATTAACGATGCCAAGGCTCGCAAAATCACCAGCAAGTTAAATGACGCGATGTCACCAATTGAAGCCAAGCGCACCGTTCTGGTTGATGCAGGCACTTTTGATGCTAAGCGGGCTAAGGCAATGGACGCCAATCAAATCAACGCTGCTTATGCTGCATTTTTGGCAACACGAACACCACGCAACACGGTTGGCAGCTCAATCTTGAATGACAGCAAGCCAGCAACAAGCAAACCAGCATCACAACGCTTAGGGGGTAAATAACATGGGATTTAATTTTAGCCAATGGGATGGCGAGCAAATCTTCAAAGCCGGCTCAATTAAACGTGCAGGCAGCTCAAGCGATAAAGTTTGGGGCGAGATCAACAAAACCGAAACCGTGCTGCCTTATGGCACTTTTGTGGCAGTGAATCCTGATGGCGGTGTAAAGCCTTTGGCAGCCGTGACAGATGTGATTCATGGCATCGTGGTCTTGGACATTTATGGCGATGGCGCACCGGCAGATAAAGTCGTCAACGTGGGTCATTTCTCTTTGGGTGACTGCGTAGTGGCATTGGCTGTTGATGGCCAAGACTTCAAGCGTGGCGACAAAGCTTATGTGGTTGCCAAAGGTGTAAACGCTGGCAAAATCACCAAGGTGGCAGCGGTAGATAACATCGATTTGGGTTATTGGGTAGAAGAGGCAAAGGGTGGCTTGGCTGCTATTACTTTGGGTTTTAATCAAGTTGCATCTGTAGCGGTAGGGGGCTAAACATGGCTATCGAAGACGTAGTAGTAGCGGAAATTTTAGAAGAAGCATTGACCGAGCGTGATGCCATCTTACAAGAAAAAGAAATGCCAGAGGTTAATATCGGTGAAGCTTTGCCGGTGGAAGAAAACCTTGATTTTGGCATGGAGTACGACGAGTTCGGTGTGGTGTCTGTTATTGGCTCGTTAAAAGACGGCATTATCGGCAATAAGACCAACTCGTTAAAAACCATCGACAGTGATATTGAAGCGAAAAAAGCCACGGTGGCTTCATGGGCTAAGGCTGCTGTTTGGACAACCCAAGAAATTGAGAAAATTGCCAAGCTGGGTATTAACTTGCCATCATTCAAGCAAGACAATTTGTATTCCAATGCAACAGCAACCATTCAGCTGTCAGGCTACATTGGTCACCCAGGCGCCAAAGGGCAAGAAGGCTTATTGACCAGTCTTGCTGTCCAAGTGATTGCCGCATCGCCTGCCAAAGACTTGGTGGCAATGACAAGCGAAGAAGTCGTGAAAATGATTTTGGATGCTTACAACGTGGCGTGGGCCAAGTCGGATTATCGCATTCAGCCAACCCACATTGCGATGGACGCCAAAGACTTCATGGTATTGATGAGCAAGTTCGATGCCAATGCAGCCATTGTTGGTGTGGACTTACTGCCACTGGCTGCAATGGACCGCATCATGGCAGCTTTACGCAAGATGTCGGGCAATGAATCATTCAACATCACGTTTGTGAAAGTACCATCGAACTACGCAGTGGACATTGTTGCTGGTAAAACACGCTTGGCCATTTACACATATGATGCAGATTATGTCGCAATGAACGTGCACATGCCTGAACTGTTAGCCGTGCGTCAGCGTGATTTATTGACGTTCGAGTGTGGTTATCGCTCGGCATTTACCGGTGCGAAATGGAAGCAGCCACAATCGGCTGTGTACGTTGATTACAAAACGACACCAACTAAATAATCCAAAGGGGCTAGCAACCCCTTTTTTCATTAGGGCTTACCATGATAGTAGTTGAAGATTTCTTGGATATTTTCCCTGAGTTTGCGGAAGCTAAGCCTGCGCGTATTCAATTTTGTATGGATGGCGCGGTGGCGCAAATCTCTGAAAAGTATTGGCGGCATCTGTACCAACAAGGTGTTTATTACTTAACAGCTCATTTGCTATTTATGCGATACGGCAAAGATGGTACTGGTATCAATGGTGGTAAACCAGCACAAGAAAAAAGCAGCATATCAGCCGGTGCTTTGTCTGTGGGTTATGCTTCGGCATCATCTGGCTTTGGTGGTGATACAGGCACTTATGCTTTAAGTCGTTATGGACAAGAGTATTTGAATTTATTGGCTCTGATTCAGCCCACAGGGATGGTTATATGATTGAGAAAAACACACTGGGTAATGTGGTGGACTTCATCGAAAGGCTTGAGTTTTTTAACAAGAATCAGGTTCTCGTTGGCGTACCAGGTAAAACCAATGACAGCAATGGTGATGTGAACAATGCCACTTTGGCTGCGCTGCATGAAATGGGCGGTACCAATTTGCCTGAGCGATCTTTTATTCGTTCGACCATTCGAGAAAATGGTGCACGCTATGCCAAAACTGAGGCTGAACAAATAGCCCAGTCGATTGCTGGAGGCACAGAGCCAAGCATTGTTTTGGAGCGATTGGGTACGATGGTATCGAATGACATTAAAGTTAAGATTGTTAATGGCCCATTTAAAGATTTAGAGGATATTACAGCCAAACGAAAGGGCAGTGATAAGCCTTTGATTGATACAGGTGCTATGCGGCAATCTATCTCTTACGAGGTACGCAAAAAATGATTGATTTAAGTGAGCTAATTGATGACCCAGACTTTTCACAAGCTGGGTCTTTTTTTCGAGTAAAGCAAACGGTTGTTGATGGTGAACTGGCCGAAGTAAAAACGCCAGTGTCAGCACAATGCATTATTCAGCCATTTGGCAATGAAGACTTTCAAGCCTTGCCTGAGGGTGATAAGTACAAGCCCCACATTCGCATCTTTACTGCGGTGGATTTGAATGTAGGCGACTACCTTGATTACCAAGGCGAGCGATGGCGAGTCATCAAAAAGGGCAACTGGAGTGACTATGGTTATTACGACTATGCAGCAGTTCGATATGTCGGCACTGAGGACATTAATAGCAAGCAGCCTGAATTTACCTGAGAAGAACATTTTCAATAAGGGCCAGCAAATTGATGTTTCTCAATACCCGTATTACCTCACGGTAAAAAAGAATGCCTCAGTCGTGATTGGCCGCTCAAATAAGTATTTTGACAATGAAGATGAGATTCAAACCATCAGTCGCGAGACCGAAGTGGAAATTACCTTTTATGGCAAAAATGCCATGCAGTGGATTGAGAAACTAGAAGCTGCCTTGTGCATGTCTTATTTTGCTCAAGCGATGAAAAAACATGGTTTTGCTTATTTACGAGCTACATCTCCACTTGAAATGACTGGTCCATTAGCAGGCGGCTATGAAAGCCGAGCGATGATTAATATCACGTTCTCGCACTCTCAAATCATTCAAACACATACCAATCCGATTGAATCAGTCGAGATTGAAAACATAAAGGAATAGAAATGTCTTTACCGATTTCCGAAGTGGTAAAGGTGACGCTGGTTCCGCTAGGGACTGTCGCATCAAGACGTGACTTCTCAATGCCTGCACTGTGGACTTCTAAAAAAAGTGCGAACTTCACCAAAGGCCGTTACTTGTATGTCACCGATGCCAAACAAGTGGCAGCCGAATTTGGCAGTGACTCAGATATTTATGCAGCAGCACAAATGTGGTTTGGTAGCCCGGTGCGACCAAGCCGTGCATTAATCGGCTATTGGGCAAAAGCAGGCGAAGATGGCGTTACTGAATCTGAAAGCATGACCGAAGCTTGGAACGATTTAGAAGACAAGACGCAAAACTGGTATGGCGCTTATTACTCAATGGATTTGAGTGATACTGAGTTGATGGAATTTCATACCTTGCTTGTGTCTTCTAGTCAGCCACGCGTGGGTGCATTGACGCTGTTAATCGATGCAGACTTGGAAAAAGAAGAGTCCAATCCGATTTACAAAATCAAGAACATGAACTCAGGTCGCATGATGGCCCAATTGAATCAAACCGGTGAAAAACATGCCGGTGTTCAATTGCTCGCAGAGGCATTAAGCACTAACTGGGCAGGAAGCAACACAGCCAAAACAGTGAAGTTCAAAGAAGAGAACATGGTTCAGGTTGACCCAACGCTCACCATGAATGACGTGATGAAGTGCCGCGACTTGGGCATTAACTTCTACACCGATTATGACGGCGTTCCCATGCTCGCTGAAGGCGTCATGATTGGTGGTCGCTTTATTGACGAAATCACAGGCTTAGATGCTTTTGCTGATGCCGTACAAAAAGAAGCTTTTGCTGTATTAAAACGCTCGCCAAAGATTCCACTAACAGACAAAGGCCAACAGGTTTTAATTTCTTATTTGAATCGTGTGGGTTATGAATTTGGGCGCAATGGCTTTTTGGCAGGTGGTCGTTGGAATGGCATTGATTTTGGTGATTTGGAAAATGGCGACATTATGGCCAACGGTTATTACTTCTGGTCAGACTCTTATAACACACAAAATATTCCT
>JASLBZ010000164.1 GCA_030146285.1 Neisseriaceae bacterium
CCTCTGTAAACAACACCATTAATTTCTTCTGCCTTCGGCCCAAATACGCCAAGGGTATAGCTGCCGTTTTGGAAGTCCTTAGAGCTGGCAACACCGCTAATAGCCACACCACCTTCTAAGCCTTTAAAATGATGGTTTTTTACCTTATACTCCTGGTTTAAATTAGCATTCTCTAAAGTAATGGCATTGCCTAAACCTGTAATCTTACCTTGCCCTGTACCTTGATTCGCTCCAGCAAAATTAATCGTATATTCTAAGCTACCTGCTTGCAAACCAGAGCTTACGGCTGCAAAAGCCTGCCCCTTATAGGTTGCAGTACCATTTAATTTAGCAACATCTGCGGCAGTTGTATTAAGTCCCGTCATGTAAGAAAAACCCATTTCAACATATGATTCATTATCAATTAATTTGCCATTTTTATCATATATCTTAGAAGTTAACATGCTGTCCGCAATAATCGCTGAATACTCTTGGTTATAGATGTAGAAGTTACCCGTATCTTTACTAGTAGTACCATTCTTGTAACCTACGACATCATTTGAATAGCCAATGGTATTAATACCTTGTTTCAACTGGGTTAAATCCTTAAATCCTTTTTCAATTGCTTTACCATTCTTATCTGTACCATATAACTGAAAGTTTTTAGTTTCTGCATTGGGCTCATCATGATAGTCGCCATCATCCATCATCCCGTCTCGTTCAAAATCAAACTGTTTCTTACCCCAAACAAGAATGGCTGTATTATGCTTCTCTGTGATCTCTGCTAGCTGTTTTTGTGATTCAGCTAATTGAGTCTTAACAATACCAAGCTCTTCTTGTTTTTGCGTTCTTGATTGTTCTAACTCTTGTTTTTGAGTAGTCAAGGTCTGAATTTCAACTTGTAGTGCTTCGATTTGAAGTTGAGTATCATCGACTGAATTGCGTTGAACGCCAGATTCTAAAGCCAATTTCTGCTGTTTTTTATCGTCAATTTCACTCGTAATCTTATCAATTCGAGTGGTTAAGCTTTGAATATCGTTTATTAAGTTTTGCTGCTTTTCATCCAAGGTAGTAACATTTTTTTGTGCTATCTCTTTGGCATTACTTAAGCCGATAGCATCATCCGCAGTGTAATCATCTGGATTGGTTGTCACGGGACGCTCTGGATTAAGGCCTGTTGATGGTGAGCTTGAACCATCACTGTTGCATGCTGCCAAACCCAAAACCAATGATGCGATAAGACTTAACTTAATTGTAGATTTCATTGTGATCTCTTTATTTAATTTTCTGTAAAATAAAACAAACGCCATAAAAGCAAAACAAAATACTCATACATCATCTGAATATTATCATATGGAATTAATTTAACATACTCAAATATCATTTTAATGAAAATTTAAAATCACAATTTTAAATACAAAAAAAGAGTAAACCAATATTGGCTTACTCTTTTAAAATGAAAAAATCTTTTAATAACAATGTTTATAAGAACACTTTAAAACGCTCTTCACGAGGTAAATAGGTTTTTTCACCAGCTGTGGCTTCAATGCTACCAAATGGCATTTGTGCACGCAATATCCAATTTTCTGGGATGCCCCAAGTGGTTTTCACTTGCTCATCGATAATGGGATTGTAATGCTGTAGTGATGCGCCAATGTTCTCAGCTGCCAAAGCGGTCCAAACAGCCAATTGTGCCATGGCAGTAGAATGCTCAGACCAGATTGGGAAGTTATCTGCATAAGCAGCAAACTGCTCTTGTAAACCTGCAATCACATTCACATCTTCGAAATACAAAACAGAACCGTAGGCTGCCTTAAACATATTCATTTTTTGTTCGGTTGCAGCAAAAGCATCACTTGGAACAATCGCACGCAAAATATCGGTGGTAATGTTCCACAGCTTTTCGTGCTGTTCACCCAATAAAATCACCACGCGTGAGCTTTGTGAATTAAAAGAAGACGGGGCTTCTTCAACGGCTTTTTGAATCAAAGCCGTGATTTCATCATTGCTTTTTTCAACGTTTTTACCCAAAAGATAAATACTGCGGCGTTTTGCTAATTGTTCAATCACTGCGTTAGACATGTGCAAGACCTTTTCTACATTAAATGTTTGATTACCCAGTATTATCAATACAATACAAACATGAATCAAGTGAATGTTTTATATCAAATCAATTATAATTTTGAATATTTAAGATTCTTGAGGTATCTGGGTACAAATCTCAATTAGAAAACCATTGCCGTCCCGAATATAAGCAACAGTTTGTCCCCATGGCTTTTGAATCTCAGGCTCATACAATAATGCACCGTGAACCAGTGCTTGGTTTAATGTCTGCTCAACAGAATCAACAACAAAACCCAACTCTATACCATGTGGTTTTTCATGAATACAGGTAGCCTGAAAACCTTGTGTTAAATTGCTGTTTGCCAACTTGTGCGTGGCAAATGCCAACGTTGTTGATCCTGTACAAAGCTCGCCATAATCTTGTTCTGGTGTCAGCAATTTTCGTTTTAAATCAAAAACAGCTTCATAAAAATTCATGCTTGATACAACATCATTTACATACAAAATAGTATACGAATACGCCATTGCCATACTCATCCTTTCGCATCATGCATCAATAAAAAACTGCTTACCATAACAATAAGCAGTTCGTTTTCAGGCCATCTATATCATGGTTAAAAATGGCAATTAATGGTGTGCTGAACCCATATCAACATCGGCTTTTCCGTTGTCAACCGTAACAATTACCGTGCGTGATAATGCATTTTTGAATTTCAAGGTTAATGGAAATTTTTGACCTTTTTTCAATGGCTCTTTCAAGTTCATCAACATAATGTGGTAACCGCCAGGCTTTAAAGTCGTTGTTTGGCTTTTGCCCAATGGGATACCATCTTTCATTTCGCGCATTTGCATAACACCATTGACATCAATGTGTCCATGTAACTCAACTTGTGTTGCAACAGGTGTGCTTGCCGCAATGAGAACATCATCTTTATTGGTATCATTCTTAATATCAATAAAAATCGCCCCTGGTGTATTTGGAGCTGTTACACGACTCCAAGCATGTTGTGTCATCATGCTGTTATTGGCTTGCTGTGGATGCAGCGTGCTGTCACTTGCATTTTTGTGCATGGTTTGAGCATTGACACCCAAAGAAGCCAGCAAAATTGCTGTCAATAAAACGGTTTTTTTCATATTTGTCTCTTAATTAAAAAAATTAAAGCCATAATCGCGCCACAACGCCAAAATCCACATGATTCCCAAAAGCAGCAGCGCCATCAATTGCGCTGCTGAGCCAACGTCTTTTGCCCGTTTGGCCAACTCACTTTTTTCTAGGGAAGTATGATCGACGGCTGCCTCAATAGCAGTATTAAACAACTCAACAATCAGACTTAAAAATGAAGCCAAAATCAACACCATTTTGGTAACTGGGCTAAATGGAAAAACAAATACCAAAACCAATAAAACACTGTTCAACCAAATTAATTGGCGAAATGCAGCTTCTGTGTAAGCAGCCTTTAAACCAGCCACTGAATAACCAAAAGCATTGAACACACGAGCAAAACCTGTTTTCCCTTTAACTTCAAGTGCATATGTATTTTTTGTTGATTGTTGCTGCTTGTCCATAAAGAACCTTTGTACGATAGGATTGTAAGAAGTGTTTTGCCTGTGGGCAATAGAAAAAGGTGCGACACATTGTCACACCTTTTTTCTAAAGAATGGCAGACACAGAATGTGTATTAACGTATTTTTTCAATCGCGTCCACAAATTTGGCCGCAACATCAAAATCTTTTTGCTTCATAATTTCCTGAAAGCCTGTTGGACTGGTCACATTGACTTCAGTTAGATAATCACCAATGATGTCCAAGCCAGCTAACACAATACCGCGACGCTTTAATTCTGGCGCCAAGGCTTTGGCAATTTTCCAGTCTTGTTCGCTAAGCTCTTGTGCCACCCCCATACCGCCAGCTGCCAAATTACCACGGGTCTCCCCTTTTTGTGGAATCCGAGCCAACGCAAATGGTACGGGCTCACCATCAATCACCAAAACCCGTTTATCACCTTGGGTGATTTCTGGAATATAGCGCTGAGCCATAATCGTGCGCGTGTCTAAATGCATTAAGGTTTCTAAGATAGAACCAATATTGGGATCATTCTCACGCAATCGGAAAATCCCCATGCCACCCATGCCATCCAGCGGTTTAACGATGACATCCTTATGCTCAGCCAAAAAGTCTTTTACTCTTTGCGCTTGCGTGGTAATCAAGGTAGGCGCAATAAATTCACTGAAATTCAAAATCGCCAATTTCTCGTTAAAGTCACGCATACTCTGACCACTATTGGCCACTTTTGCGCCTTGAGATTCAGCCAAGGTTAACAATTGTGTCGCATACAAATATTGTAAGTCAAATGGTGGGTCTGTGCGCATAACAACTGCATCAAAATACTTTAACCCCATCTCAATGGTTTCTGCACTTTCGTACCAAGATGCCGCTTCATCACCCATAAATGTAAATGGTGTAATTTTGGCACCGACAACGCCATTATCAGCACGAAATAAATCATCACTTAAGGTATGAAATAACTCATGTCCACGCAAAGCACACTCACGCATCATGGCATATGTTGTATCTTTGTATGTTTTAAAACCGGCCAATGGATCGGCAATAAATAAAATTCTCATCCAACTTCCTTAGCGTAAAGTCTTAATCACATTGGTAACCACACCAATAATGTGCCAAACATCTGCATTTTTTGGCAAAAGCACAGGATAATCTCCCAGCGCATTTTCAGCATGCAAACTCATGCCTGATTTTTCAATACTCAGTCGCTTAACCGTGAAATTATTGTCCACATTGGCAACCACAATATCATTGTTTTTCGGGCGCAAACTGGTGTCAACAATCAACAGATCATTTGGGTCAATCCCCACATCAACCATGGAAATGCCACTGGCACGAATCGCAAAGGTTTGACTTGGCGAAGCCACCAGATAGTCATTTAAATCCAAACTGGTGTCCATGGTATCTTCAGCATAGCTTGGCAAACCTGCTGCCACCTTGCTTAATGCCATGTTAATTTTTTTGTCATGATTGGGTTCAGGATGCATGTCCATCGCCCCATCAGGGCGTTCATTCTGAGGGTGAATGGTCAATAAATCTTGATTCGCAGCAATCCATTCTTCAATCACAGGCAACAGCATTTCGGGAATGCGTTTTAATACAGTCGGTGCTTTTCGCACACTGCCTTTTTTTCGCCCTGCCCCGGCTCGAAGCCCACCATGTTGTTTGTTTGTTGTCTGTGTCATGACCATTTACCCAAAAGATAGCATTTGTCTGCCAATCATAGGCTTTTTTACTTTATCTGAACAGGCTTAGCAGGCAATTTCATTCAATATTTGTAACTATTTATCAAATTTTAACAACACAACCTGAAAACCACATTAAAAAAGAGCCTTTGGGCTCTTTTTTAATGTGTGAAACAACTGGGTCCCATTTATATTTGGTATTTTTTCAACACCGCAATGCGTTTTTTGGTTTCTTCTGCCATGCACTGCGTATAAATCAATCTAGATGCTTCTTGATTGGCTGTTTGGCTACGCTTAGAAGTGCATGTTGCATCTGAATCTCGAGCCCACTGCGCTTGTTCTATTTGCAACGTTTCTTTCACCTCTTTAGGCAAACTTGCCCACGTTTGTTGCATTTGGCTCTTTTGAGCAGCCAAATCACCTTCTGCTGTGCTCATTGCACCAGAGACATAACGACTGGCAACTTCATTTAAGACATCAGTACGGTTGGTAACAAAATCGGTATCACACTGCACCATTGCCAAGGCTTGTTCTGGAACATTATCCGAGTTGGCATTGGCATTGTAACGACATTCACTTTCTCGCTTTTCATTCCATGCTTTTTGCAAAGAAGTCATGTCTTTACGGATGTTTTCAGGTAATCCATTCCAAACCGCGTTTAAGTTTTGGTGCGCAAACTTATTCACTTCTTTGGCTTCTTTGATTTTTGCAATGGTTGCTTCATCGCTTAGCGTTTGCAATTTGGCCTCACGCTCTTGCCATTCTTTTTCATTGCGATCTTCCGCATCCATCATTTTTTGATACGAATCACTGGCAACATAGCCTGTCAATACAAAGGCAACGCCATCGGAAACATTGGTTGGTTTATCCAATGTTGTCACCGCTTTTTGCGCATCATCTGTTTTTTGAACATGATAAGCAATGCTCTTGGTCAATAAGCTGCCTTCTTTTGACCAGCCCATCTCCGCGATCGCACCTAAAAGCGTTCCATCGCTTTCTAACCAATAACGATAACCTTGCTCAGCTTGATTAAAGGTTGCCGTTGGCACACTCATGGTATAGGTTGCCAAGCAAGATGCTTTGTTATCAGTCTGGCTATCGGTACGAATTTCATCAACGCTAAATGTGATTAAGCCAATGGCTTCGGCAGACAATGCTTCACCGTTTTGAAAACCATTTCTCACATTGGCCAAAGCACTTTGTTTGGCATTTTTCAATACGGTATCTAAAATATTTTGTGTTACTTCTGCGTTGCTACAGCTGATGATGTTGTTTTCAGCTGATACTTTATCTTCTCCTGCTTTCTCGCCACAAGCGCCCAATGCCAATAGTGAACTTAATCCAAGTCCCATTAATATTTTTTTCATTATTATCACTGTTTAAGTAGTCATCACGAATTCGCATCATACCAAAAAATAATTACCCTTTGGGAATAAAAAATGCCGCAAAAAGCGGCATTTAAACAACTTCAAATCCTTTGAATCAAACCAAAGTTCGAATACCCACAGCCTCTTTGACCAGTTTAATGCGCTCTTTTGTCTCTTTACGGGCTTTTTCAGCACCATATTGTAAAATTTCTTCTACTTTTTTCGGTGTTGCAATCAATTCATTGAATGCTTCTCGCTTATCAGCCAACTCAAGGTTGATTAATTCAAATAATTTTTGTTTGGCATCACCCCAAGCAATGCCATTGGCAAAATCTTCAGCAAATGCTGCTGTTTGCTCTGCCGTTGCAAAGGCTTTGTAGATTTCATAAACAGAAGAATCTTGTGTTTGTTTGGCTTCGCCAGGTTGCAAACTGTTGGTCACAATCTTCATAATGGATTTGCGCAGTTTTTTCTCAGTTTCAAACAAAGGAATGGTATTGCCATAACTTTTGCTCATTTTGCGGCCATCCAAACCCACCAAGAGGGTTGCATCTTCACCCACCACAGCTTGTGGCAAATTAAACAATTCTTGGTAGCGGTAATTAAAACGACCTGCGATGTCTCGCGCCATTTCCAAATGCTGAACTTGGTCTTTGCCCACTGGGACATCATTGGCATTGAAAATCAAAATATCGGCTGCCATCAAGATGGGATAGCAATACAAACCCATATCAATGCCATGATCCACATCCTCAGTACCACCTTCTAAATTGGCTTGTACTGCAGCTTTATATGCATGTGCACGGTTCATCAAGCCTTTGCCTGTTACACAGGTTAAAATCCAATTTAATTCTTGAATCTCAGGGATGTCCGACTGGCGATAAAAAGTCACTTTCTCATAATCCAAGCCACTTGCTAACCAAGTTGCCGCGCCCATCAGCGTAGATTCATGAATGTGGTTGGCATCTTGGCATTTAATCAAACCGTGGTAATCAGCCAAAAAGAAAAAAGATTCGCCTTCTGTATTTTTACTTGCTTCAATCGCAGGGCGAATCGCGCCAACGTAATTACCCAAATGTGGCGTACCTGTCGTTGTCACGCCTGTTAAAACACGCTTCTTCATTGTATTTCAATTCCTAAATTGTTTTACAGGCTGCCATACATAGGCAGCCTGAATGATTATGCTTGTTGGTATGCTTCAAGTTCTAAAGAGGCTGCTAGTAAAGACAAGCGAGCCATAACGCCATAAACGTATAAGCGATTGTCTTCACAATCAGGGGCTTGTTGCTCATCGGGCATGCCCACGGTATCCCATTTTTCAAAGGCTCTTTGGCAAGTCACATCTTCTTCTCTTGGCATTGGCATGCCTTTATTCAATGGAATAAAGCGCATTCCTGTTGCATTGAGGTTTTCATGATTACCACGGCCTTCATGGACGCGGTAAAAACCACCAATAACAAAGCGATCCATCATATAAACCACAGGCTCAGCAACAGCATCTTTGACTTTTTCATAGGTATAAATACCTTCTTGGACAATCACTTCACTGACTTCCAAGCCTTCTTTGACCACGGACATCTTGTTGCGGTTTTTGCGATTCAAACCACGCACTTCATCGGCTGATTTAACGCTCATAATACCCATACCATACGTGCCGGCGTCGGCTTTGACAATCACAAAAGGCTCGTCAGTAATGCCGTTTTCATCGTATTTGGCTTGGATTTTGGCCAATAGGCGCTCTACGACATCAGCAAGGTGGTCTTCACCTTCTCGCGCTTGAAAATTCAAACCACTACACGCTTCAAAATAAGGGTTAATCTGCCAAGGGTCAATACCCACTTCTTTAGCAAAGGCTTCGGCCACGATATTGTAAGCGGCAAAATGGTGTGTCTTGCGACGGCTTTGCCAACCAGCTTGCAGTGGTGGCAATAATTTTTGTTCTAAATTGGCCAAAATCTCAGGAACGCCACCTGAAAGGTCATTATTCAAAAGCACCAAACATGCTTTGTAACCATCGGCCAAGACCAAATGATTGCCTTCACGCTCAATCGGCTCAAGCAACAATTTATTGTCCATGGCAGTTTGAAATTCAGTTGCTTCTGTGATTTCAGGGTTCAAAGTACCAATGCGCACTTCGTAACCTGCCGACAATAAAATATGGCGCAACACAAAAACATTTTCTAAGTAAAATGTATTGCGGGTATGATTTTCAGGAATGATTAGAATCGACTTGGCACCATCACACATGGTTTCCATGGCTTGCTGCGCTGCAACGGCAGCCAATGGTGTAAACTGTTCATTTAAGTTATTGAATCCACCTGGAAACAAGTTCATGTCAATAGAAGCAAGCTTATAGCCGCTATTGCGTAAATCTACTGAACCATAAAAAGGAGGCTGATGCTCCCGCCACTGGCTTCTAAACCACGACTCAATTTTAATATGCTGATCAATAATCGTTTTTTCTAAATTGACAAACAAATTGGCATAGCTAGGATTAAGTTGACTTAACGTCATATAAACACCTTTTTTATGGTTAGAGCAAACAGCAACAGCATTGACAAAACACCATTACAGAGACTGGTAAAACAATTTTGATAAGCTTCAAAAGCGCCACAGTACATTGTATGCCACCTTTTGAACTTATGTAAGTCAGGCCACATACGCTAGTATCTAGAACAAAGCACGGCTGAATACCGAAGCTGAATAAATGGTAGCGTTTTAGCAAAATACAAGTTCATTTTGTATTTATTTTTTCACTCAATCTGAAATTAAACACCTATTTTTTAAGTTTAAATAGAATGTTTCTACAATTTTTTGATTATATTTCAGTTATCAACATTTATTTGCTAGAATATAGGAACTTTTTGTTGTGTTGTTTTTTGTGTTACCCCACCCCAACAATTATTTGATTAAAAAATCATGTGGTTTTTATAATCAAATGGTTGATTCTCTTTGCACCCCCCATATCACTGATATTTTTACTTCTTCATGCCTTTCACGAGCGCACTTCTGGTGACAATATGGTGACATGAATTTAACCGATGGTATTTATGAAACAACTTCCATTAAAACTCACCCCCCTACTTTTCATCTCTTTGGCACTCTTGACTGCTGTTGGTCCTTTTGCCATTGACATGTACTTACCCGCCTTTCCATTGATTGCCCGCGACTTAAATACCAACGCCACATCGGTACAATTGACCTTAACTGCTTTCTTATTTGGTCTTAGTTTAGGTCAATTGATTATCGGCCCATTGTCCGATAAATACGGCCGCCGCAGACCATTGATGATCTGTTTAAGCCTTTATCTTTTGGCATCCATTGGTTGTATTTTTGTCCCTGACATCAATAGCTTTATTTTATTGCGTGTTTTGCAAGGCTTAACAGGTGCTGGCGGCATCGTGATTGCTCGCTCAGTCGTGGCAGACATTGCCAAAGGCGCAGAAGCAGCACGTTCTTTCAGTATTTTAAGTTCGATTAGCGGTTTAGCACCTGTTATTGCTCCTTTGGCTGGCAGTGCTTTGATTCCATCACCGGGATGGCGTGGCATTATGGCTGCCTTAGCCATCTTGGGCTTGGTAATGCTGGTTTCGTCTTTTTTCCGCGTTCCTGAGTCATTGCCACCTGAAAAACGCAATGACAAACGGCTGCACCACATTTACCTTGGTATGGGCCCCATCTTAGCCAATAAACACTACTTGTATATGGCTTTGGCTGTGTGCTTGGCTTTTGGTAGTTTAATGAGTTATGTATCTGCTTCTCCATTTGTATACCAAAATGTATTGGGTATCGATGAAGAGAAATTTTCATGGTTTTTTGCCATGAATGCCAGTGGTTTGGTAGTGGGTAGCATCATCAATAACCAATTGCTTAAAAGAATACCAACATGGAAAATTTTATGGGCTGCCGTGCGCATCAATCTTTTCTTGTCGAGTTCTTTGCTGATTTTGTTTATAAGCAACGTACATAATCCTTATGTTGTTGCGCCCATTATCTTTGGCTTTGTCATGAGCATGAGCTTTATCATGGGCAATGGTTCTGCACTTGCAATCCAACAAACCCCACATGCCATTGGCACAGGTTCTGCCATTTTAGGTTCATTGTTTTTCATGTTCGGCGCTCTTGTTTCCCCGCTAACAGGTCTTGCTGGTTCTCATGCTGCTTGGCCGATGGCATTGACTCAAATCGGCTGTGGCACCCTGAGTATTGTCTTTTTACTAAAAGCGAACAAAATAGCCAAAGAAAAAGCTGCACAAAACCCAATATAATAATGGTCATTTTAGGCTATAATACAAACCTTGCTTTTTAGTAAGCAAACTAACATTCACCCAACAAGGAAAAAGACATCATGCATCGTTACGCTATTGATTTGGCTGGTAAAGGCTTACGTATTGGTATTGTGCAAGCTCGTTTTAGTAGTGGCATTGGTGACGAATTGTTACATGCATGTACTGAACGTCTTGAAAACCTTGGTGTAAAATCAAAACACATTACTTTGGCTACCGTTCCTGGTGCCTTAGAAGTGCCATTGGTTTTACAAAACATGGCAGCCTCTAGAAAATACGATGCATTGATTGCTTTAGGTGTGATTATCCGTGGCGAAACCTACCATTTTGAATTGGTCTCAAATGAGTCTGGTGCCGGTGTAACCCGTGTTGGTTTAGACTTTAATATCCCTATCGCCAATGCCATTTTAACCACAGAAGACGACGACCAAGCCATTGCTCGCATGCACATTAAAGGTGCTGATGCAGCAAACGTTGCTGTTGAAATGGCCAACTTATTGCGTGATATTCATTCAGAACAGGAATAAAAATCATATGAAAACATCTCGCCGTCGTGCGCGTGAATTTGTTGTACAAGGCTTGTACCAGGCTCAAATGAACCCAAGTTTGGCTGCGCTTACCATTGTTAACAACCTAAAAGACAATGACTCTTTTCGCAAAGCAGACAATGAATTGTTTACCAGTGCTTTTTTTGGCAGCTTTAACAACCAAACAGAATACTTGGAAATCATCACGCCTTTATTAGATCGCAATGCTGACGAAGTTAGTCCAATCGAAAAAGCAGTATTGTTGATGGCAACGCATGAATTAAAAAACATGCCAGAAACACCATTTCCTGTGATTATCAATGAAGCCATTGAATTAAACAAAACCTTTGGCAGCAGTGATGGTTACAAATTTGTAAATGGCATTTTGGATAAATTGGCAGTGCAGTTGCGCCCCAATGACCCACCTCGCTCGTAAGCCAGTCAGATGAAGTCAAAAAAGCACCTTAACCGGTGCTTTTTTTGACTTCACTATTGAGCATACCCATGATCAACATGAAAAAAACCGCACTGTTAAAGTGCGGTTTTTTTCATCATACGTTGTTTTGTTGCTTAGCGAGCTGTGTGGTCGTTTGGTGCTTCTTTGGTGATGGTCACATCATGCACATGAGACTCGCTCATGCCTGCAGAAGTGATTTCAACAAATTCTGCTTTTTCATGCATCGCACTGATGCTTTCGCAGCCCAAATAACCCATGCTAGAGCGCAAGCCACCCACCAATTGGTGAATAATTTGTACGATAGGACCTTTGTAAGCCACACGGCCTTCAATGCCTTCTGGTACATATTTATCACTGTTTTGTTCTGTATCTTGGAAGTAGCGATCTGATGAGCCTTGGCTCATTGCACCCAAAGAACCCATGCCGCGATAAGACTTGTATGAGCGACCTTGGAACAATTCAATTTCACCTGGCGCTTCATCCGTACCTGCAAATGCACCGCCCATCATCACTGCGTCAGCACCTGCGGCCAAAGCTTTGGCAATGTCACCGGAAAAGCGAATACCGCCATCGGCAATCATTGGAACGCCTGTGCCTTTTAAAGCTTCAGAAACATTGTGAATGGCTGTTAATTGAGGCACACCAACACCAGCAATAATGCGTGTGGTACAAATTGAACCAGGACCAATACCCACTTTAACGCCATCAGCACCTGCAGCCACCAAATCCAAAGCTGCTTGAGCTGTTGCAATATTACCACCAATTACTTCAACTTCTGGGTAGTTGTCTTTAACCCAACGCACACGGTCTAAAACACCTTGACTATGACCATGGGCAGTATCCACAACGATCACGTCAACACCAGCTTTTACCAAAGCTGCAACACGTTCGTCCGTTTCCTTGCCAGTACCCACAGCTGCACCTACGCGCAAGCTGCCGTTGCTGTCTTTATTGGCATTCGGGAATGCGGTGGTTTTTAGAATGTCTTTAACCGTGATTAAACCTTTTAATTCCCAGTCGGCAGTCACCACCAAAACACGCTCTACTTTGTGTTCGTGCATCACTTCGCGAGCCACTTCAATGCTCGTGCCATCAGGAACTGTTACCAAGCTTTCTCGTGGTGTCATGATAGACTCAACCGTTTGGTCAAAGCGTTTTTCAAAACGCAAATCACGGTTGGTCACAATACCCACTACTTTGCCGTCTTGAACAACAGGCAAGCCAGAAACTTTGTGTTTGCGACTTAATTCAATTAAATCACGAACCAATAAATTCGGAGCAATGGTAACAGGATCTTTCACCACACCACTTTCATGGCGTTTTACTTTTCCAACTGCATGAGCTTGTTGTTCAATCGTCATGTTTTTATGGATGATACCAAGGCCACCTTCTTGAGCCATAGAAATGGCAAGACGGGCTTCAGTTACGGTATCCATAGCAGCAGAAACGAGGGGAAGATTCAAGGTAATATTACGGGTCAGGCGTGTTTTTAGTGAGACATCTTTTGGGAGCACTTGAGAATGAGCAGGAACCAACAAGACGTCATCAAAGGTATAGGCTTTTTCAACGATGCGCATGATGAAGCAACTTTCTTTGTTCAACGAGAATCGATTATAGCAAAACAGTCCATGAAAAGTAAGCCACAGTTTCTGTTAAAACTCAGTCAAAACAAGAAATATATTTCAAAATCAATTAAACTTCATCTAAAATACCCAGAAGCCATAATTAATAACGGCAATATAAAAATATTCAATCTTAATAAACAGGAAAATCATCATGAAAAAAATTTGGGCACCCATGATTATGCTTCTTTGTGGCTTTAGCACCCACGCGTTAGCACAAAGTAATGTCTATACTTGGAAAGATGGGGCAAAATCGACCTACTCTGATGTCCCAAAATCATTGCAAACTGATGGCACCAGTAAAATGAATGTGCGAACGCACCAAATCACACCGCTAACAGAAGCCAAAACCGTTGAAGACGACTCTAGCATGAGCCTAGCTGAAAAACAAAGCAAACTAAACCAGGAAATTGCTGAAAACAATAAAAAAATTCTAGAAGAAAATAAACTTCGTGAAAAAGCAAGCCAAGAGGCTAACTGCAAGGCAGCACAGTTTAATCAACAAACCGCACAATCTTCTCGTGCTCAAAACAAAGATGAGCTGATTAAGCGCTATAATGAGGATGTACAACGTTATTGCAAATAATATAAATGAGTCAAATAGAAGATAACTTAAAGCAGTTTTTAATCAGCTTGCCTAATTTACCGGGCGTCTATCGCATGATGGACGCTGGTAATCAGGTTTTGTATGTTGGCAAAGCCGTCAACCTCAAAAGACGGGTCAACAGTTATTTTCAACAAAAGAATTTATCCCCTCGCATCGCATTAATGGTCAAGCAAATTGACCACATCGAAATCAGCGTTACCCACTCTGAAGCCGAAGCATTTATTCTTGAAAACAATTTCATCAAATCCTTAAGTCCGAAATACAATATTTTGTTTCGCGATGATAAGTCATACCCTTATTTAATGTTCAGTGCACATCCATATCCACAAATTGCCTACCACAGAGGCAGCCTGAACAAAACAAACCATTATTTCGGCCCCTATCCCAATAGCTATGCTGTCAAAGACAGCATACAAACCTTGCAAAAAGTTTTTCAGTTAAGAACCTGCGAAGACAGTGTTTTTAATCACCGCAAACGCCCTTGTCTATTGCATCAAATCAAACGCTGCTTAGCACCTTGCACCCATGAAGTTGATCAAAAAACCTATCATGAAGCGGTTCAGGCTGCCAATGACTTTCTCAATGGCAAAACCGATGATTTGGTGAATCGTTTAAATGAGAAAATGCTCATGGCTTCTGAGCATTTGGATTTTGAAGAAGCTGCCGTGTATCGAGATCAAATTCAAGCATTAAATACAGTACAATCACAACAGTATATTGATGGCAACAGCAAAGAGTCAGGCAAACACAATATTGATGTTTTGGCGGTGGTACAAGAACATGATCTGATTTGTGTACATTGGGTGAGCATCCGCAAAGGTCGCCAACTGGGTGACAAAAGCTTCTTTCCTTCGCAATACGATGCCAAAAGCGTTAACGAAAAAGATGCTTTAGAAGCTTTTATTGCTCACCACTACTTGAATAAGTTCAAGCCTGACATCATCCTAAGCAATATTGACATTGATTTGCCGCTACAAGATGCCATTAACCAAGACAGTAGCCATAAAGTGCAGTTTATCCATAACACCATTGGTCAGCGCAAAATCTGGCTTGGTATGGCCATAAAAAATGCACAAATTGCCATTAGCCAAAAGTTACAACAAAAAAGCAACCAGCAAAATCGTTTAAATGAACTGGCTACCTTAATGCAATTGCCCAGTATTGAGCGTTTAGAGTGCTTTGATATTAGCCATACCCAAGGCGAAGCAACCATAGCATCTTGTGTGGTTTACGACAAAGAAGCCATGCAGCCGTCGCAATACCGGCGCTTTAATATTAAAACAGCCAAAGCTGGGGATGATTACGCAGCCATGCGAGAAGTACTCACCCGACGTTATGGCAAATTACAAACCTTAAGCAACCAAGCAAAAAGCGATGAAGCCATCGCGGTGCAAAATCACAATACAAACGAATTACAAGCCGATGATATTAAGTGGCCAGATGTTGTCTTGATTGATGGTGGCAAAGGACAAGTGAGCATGACCTTAGAAGTGTGGGCAGATTTGGGCATTCACATCCCCATTATTGGCATTGCCAAAGGCCCTGAGCGAAAAGCTGGGTTAGAAGAGTTGATTATTCCGCATTTAAGCACCACAATCAGGCTACCTGAAAACAGCCCTGCTTTGCATTTGCTGCAAGTTGTTCGGGATGAGTCGCACCGTTTTGCCATTACAGGACACAGAGCCAAGCGTGCCAAAGCAAGAACACAGTCTAGTCTTAATGACATTCCAGGTGTTGGTGCTAAGCGCAGGCAAAATTTATTAACCCGTTTTGGTGGCTTACGCGGCATACAGGCTGCCAGTATTCATGATATTGCCCAAGTCGCTGGCATCAGCCAAAATTTGGCTGAAATTATTTATGAGCATTTGCACCAATAACCCACCACCGTATCAATTGAATTTTAAAAAGAGCTTGATAACATGACTTGGAACATTCCTATTTTACTGACTTGGCTTCGTGTCTGGTTAATTCCGATTTTCACAGCTTTATTTTATTTGCCAACGGGCTGGCTAAGTCCGATGACGGTTAACATCACAGCCGCTGCCATTTTTGCTTTTGCTGCGGTGACAGATTGGTTTGATGGCTACTTAGCCAGAAAATGGCAACAAACATCTAGCTTTGGTGCTTTTTTAGATCCGGTGGCAGACAAATTGATTGTAGCGGTTGCCTTAATTCTCTTGGTTAACCTAGACAGAACCTATCCCATTTACGCCATGATTATTATTGGTCGCGAAATCACCATCTCTGCACTGCGTGAATGGATGGCTCAAATGGGCAAAAGAAACAATGTCGCAGTGGCAACCATTGGCAAACTGAAGACTGCAGCACAAATGTTGGCAATTTTCTTGTTGTTGCTAGGTAATGTTCCAGCCATCCCTCTAAACCTCTTGTTGGTTGGCAACATATTGATGTTTATAGCAGTTATATTAACCATTTGGTCTATGTGTTATTACTTAATGGCTGCTCGAAAAGAATTTCATTAATAAATATGCTTTTTTTTCAAAAAAAGTATTGACTCTTTTTTGAAAAGCCCTATAATACACATCTCTCACGAAGACACAGCAACATCAAGTCATCGAGAAGATGCGGGAATAGCTCAGTTGGTAGAGCGCAACCTTGCCAAGGTTGAGGTCGCGAGTTCGAACCT